>CALDGV010000356.1 GCA_937941745.1 uncultured Prosthecobacter sp.
TTAAACTCGGGGTAAAAGGGATTGTGCGACTTCTCTTCAACCACACTGCTCAGCGGCCCATGACCTGGAGCAATCACCGTCTCATCGGAAAGGCTGAAGATCTCTTTCCGATTTGTGTCGAGCGCATCCGCATAAGACACCATGCCACCCCCCATGGAACTGGCAAAAAGCGCATCTCCAACTACCGCCACAGGCCTTGCTAGCCCGGTTACCACATACGTTGTGCCACCCTTGGAATGCCCCCAGGTGGAACGAGATTCGATTTCGAGCCCACCCAGTTTCCATCGCGTGCCAGAGACAAAGCTTCTGGCCGCAGGATGAGGTTCACGTTCACTTGCGAGCACCTCAGAACCAGCCAGCGATGGAATATCGGCTACATGATCTGGGTGTGTATGCGTCAAAAATAGAAACTTCAGTTTCAGCCCTAAATCATGGATGGTCGCGAGCATGGGCTCAGCGGTGGCACCGGTATCAAAAGCGGCAGCCTCCCTGGTCGCAGGATCCCAGACGAGGTAGGCGTTTACGGTCATGTCATGATAGACGGTGTTGAATTGCGCCAGACCTTCCACGTTCACAGCCTGGGGATACCAGCCACCCTTCGCCATCTCGATTAGCGAGGTTCCGTGCAGTTGCAATGCGGCGGCCAGCTTGAGAAGCACTGCTTCATCCAGAGCACCATTTTTCACTGCTTCGATCTGCGATGGGTGGACGCCCGATTTCTCTGACAAAGTTTCCAGCGAAAACCCAAGTCCGCGCTGAGCTTTGCTGATGACGTCATTGAAGAGATCTTCGAGAGGAATGTTCATGGGCTCCCATCCAAAAACAAGGCTGGCAGCCCGGCAAGCGCATCTTGTCCCGGCGGGACAAGTCGTTTCCGGGGTTGAAGCAAGCTTCGACAACGGCGTAAAGAGAAGCAGTCCATGAAGAAAAATGCTTCTCCAACAGTGCAGCCACAGCCCGAATCCAATGTGAAGGCTGCCCTGGTGCTTGGCGGCATTCTTGCTGCTGTGATTGGACTCATCGCCTGGAGCCTCTGGCCGGAGCCAAGTTACACAAAAGTTCCCGTTCCGGCTGCGAAGCCGCCAGAGGCCTTTGTATTGCCCGAGGAGAAGGCGGTTTTTGCGCAGTATGCGGGTTCAGAAAGCTGCAAAAGCTGCCATGAGTCGGAATTCACCAAGTGGAAGGACTCCCACCATGGGCTCGCCGAACGCCTGCCAAGGGATGATATGGACCTGGCGGCCTTCGTCCCTCCTCAGGTATTCCAACATGGCACCCAGACAACGGAGGCACGAAAAGGGCAAAATGGGCTTGAGGTGGTCAGCCTGGGATTTGAAGGCAAGACCCAGCCGTGGCCGGTGAAACGCGTGATCGGTCATGATCCTCTTCGGCAGTTTCTCGTCGAAGGCGAGCGTGGAGCGCTCCATGCGATGGAAGCCTGTTTTGATCCGCGCAAAGGCGAATGGTTCAACGTCTATGGCAATGAGGATCGAAAGCCCGGAGAATGGGGGCACTGGACCGGACGTGGCATGGTCTGGAATCAGATGTGCGCCTCCTGCCACAACACCCGTGTGCGCAAAAACTATGACATGGCCTCCGACACCTACCACACGAGCATGGCCGAAATGACAGTGAGCTGCGAATCGTGCCATGGCCCGATGAAAGCGCACAGCGACTGGCAGATGCAACATCCGGGCAAAAATCAGAATGACCCCACGCTACCCAATTGGACACGCGACCAGCACATCGAAAACTGCGCAGGCTGTCATGCGAGGCGTGGTGAAATCACGGGGGACTTCACTCCTGGCGACTCTTTTTGGGATCACTACCTGCTGACCATCACGGATGGAGGCGACATTTACTATCCGGACGGCCAGATCCGCGATGAGAACTACGAGTTCTCCAGCTTTCTGAGCAGCCGCATGCACCATGCAGGCGTGCGCTGCATGGACTGCCACGACATGCACAGCATGAAGACCATTCTTCCAGGCAACCAGCTTTGCATGCGCTGTCACACACCAGGCGGGTTCCCGAACGCACCGCCGATTCAGCCGGAAGCACACAGCTTTCACGGCATGAGCAGCACCGGCAACCAGTGCATCAACTGTCACATGCCACAGACCACCTACATGCAGCGACACCCTCGTCATGACCATGGATTCACTATTCCTGACCCTCTGCTGACCAAGCAGTTTGGCATTCCGAATGCCTGCAACAAGTGCCACACGGACAAGGACACCGAATGGGCGATAGCAGCCGCAGATCAATGGTGGGGTGACCGGCTGAACCGCAGGACAAGATCTCGGGCCACACTGATTGCCCAGGCGCGCCAGGGGAATCCCGAGGCTCGGGATGGGTTGCTGAAACTCCTCGAAAGCGATGAGATTCCGCACTGGAAGGCCAGTGCCTGCCTGGTCCTGGATCGCTGGGCCATGGAGCCCGGGGTGATCACGGCATTGCAAAACCAGCTCAGCCACGAACATCCCTTGGTTCGTCAATCGGCTGCCCGCAGTCTGGAAGCTGCCCTCGAGGCACCAGGCGTGCGCGCCGGCTTGAATAAGCTGCTCCTGGATCCTGCACGTAGCGTCAGAGTCACGGCGGCGTGGGCATTGCGTGAATCCCTGGACCTTGACAGCACCGCCGCAAAAGACCTTCAGCACATGCTCCAGATCAATGCAGATCAGCCCAGTGGCCGAATGCAGCTCGGCCAGTGGCATTATGCACGACGGAACCTGCCAGAAGCCATCCGGCACATGGAGACCGCCATCCAATGGGATCCAAATTCTCCGCCATTCCACCACGATCTGGCCCTGCTGCACAGCACTGCGGGAAACACCGCACAAACCATTCAAAAGCTTCGTGATGCCATCAAGCTGGCCCCCAACGAGGCTCAGTACCACTACGAACTCGGACTGGCGCTGAGTGAGACTGGCGACCTCGCTGCCACCGTGACTGCCTTGCGTGAATGCGTGCGCGTCCAGCCACGTTTTGCCAGGGCCTGGTATAACCTTGGCCTTGCGCTGAATCAGCAGGGTCAGACTGCGGAAGCCATCGACGCATTGAGGCAGGGCGAGGCCGCAGAACCTGGTGATCCGGCCATACCCTACGCGCGGGCCACCATCCACGCTCAGTTAGGCCAGAAAGCGGAGGCGCTCGCGGCTGCCGAGCAAGCCATCAGGGCTGATCCCAATTTCCCTGAGGCCCAGCGTTTGCGGATGATGTTAAGCCGCTAGGTTGATGCCGTGTTCGAAGCCGATCCCTCATCTGGTAACATGAGCGGATTTTCCACGACCGAAGCGGATGACTTGCGCTGGATGCTTCCACCGTAGAGATCGATGGTGCGTTTGGCGATGATGTCGATCAAAGCAGGCTGAAGCGTGCGCGCAGCCACATTGGAAACGGCCACACCAGCCCAGGTGAGCGGTGATTTGAACTTCAGGACCTGCCAGACAGGCAACAGGCGCTTGTACCATTTCCCCATGGACTGAACGGTTTCATGCGTGGCAAATTTATGGGTCATCTCCCAGGTCTTGAGGGCTGTGCTGGCACTGACATCGACCAAGCGGCCAATGCTGCGGGTTTGCAGAAAATCTGCGATGTCGAGGGCGGCAAGGTGTACAGCTCTGGAAAACTGCCCCAGCCCAGGTGCAAGCAACGGATCCGGGTGCTCAGGATGGTAGATGGCAGCGATCTCGCGCACGAGCTTGGGCACTTCTTCGATCAACGGCGGCAGCCACTCAGGATTGAGCCGCTTCTGCCAGCGCAGGCGGTTTTTGCAATTCTCCACCGCTTGGTTTGCCGCGAGATCTTTGGGATGGTCGCTGCCATCATGATAGTGCTCTACAGCTTCACGAGCCGCCTTGAGGTCAGCGGCAAACCTCAAGCCCAGCCAGATCAGCCAGGTCGCCAGACCTACCAGGAAGCCAGCAAGAAAGGTGAGGAAGTAGAGCATGAATCCGCAGTTCTAGGTTCCTGATTTGGAGTTCTCCGCCAACTTTGAACCAAGAACGGTGAACCGTGAACACGTTTCACATCTCGAGGAAGTTCTTCAGCAGCCTTTTTCCATCCTGGGTCAGGATGGACTCCGGGTGGAACTGCACCCCATGGATCGGCAGTTCCTTATGTCTCAGACCCATGATCTCAGATTCGTCATCATCACAGACGGCGGTGATCTCCAGACAAGCGGGCAGTGAGTCGCGTCTGACCAGCAGGGAGTGATAACGCGTGGCCGTGAATCGGTCCGGCATGTCTTTGAAGACCGACTGCCCCTGATGGCGGATCTTGGAGACCTTGCCGTGCATGAGGCGTCCTGCGCGGACCACCTCACCGCCAAACACATGGCCGATGCTTTGGTGGCCCAGGCAGACGCCCAGGACTGGCGTGGTCCGGCCGAATTTCTCGATCACTGCGCAGCTGATTCCCGCTTCTTTCGGGGTGCACGGACCGGGCGAGATGCAGATGTGGTCGGGCTTTTTCTTCGCAATTTCCTCCAGCGTGATCTGGTCATTTCGGTGGATCTCCATCTGTGCCCCCATCTCGCCGAAATACTGGACGAGGTTGTAGGTGAAGGAATCGTAGTTGTCGATGATCAGGAGCATGGCCGCGGCAAGGGAGGTTCTGTTTGCAGCCATTTAGGGCGGTTTGCAACGTCACAGAATTCCGCACTCCCGAAAGCTGAAGTAGGGAATCTGGCGGCTTTCAGCCGGACAACCGATGATGATATGGTCTGCAAAAAGGATGCCAAGGAGCTCTGCGGCATCCTTTAACCTGCGGGTAAGCCGCTTGTCAGCATCGCTGGGCGAAGGGTCGCCCGATGGGTGGTTGTGAACGAGGATGAACGCAGGCGCTCGGTGGACCAGCGCTTTCGTCACAATCTCACGCGGATGGGCGCTGGACTCGTTGATCGTGCCACGGAACAGTTCCTCATGCCGAATCAGGCAAAGACGCTGGTTCAGGAGGATGATGCGCACCGATTCGTAGCTTAAAGCCTGAAGTTCTGGGCCGATAAAGCGGTGGACTAGGTCCGGACGGTCCAGCGGAACTTCTTTCAAGGTCTCCTGCTCCGCCCTGCGTCCCAGCTCGAAGGCTGCGGCCAGATGAGCTGCCTTGGCAGGACCGAGTGCCCGCATGTGCGCCAGTTCTCCAGCTTCGATACGGGAAAGATTGCGCAGGCTGCCCTGCTCACGCAGCAACCGCTGGGCCACTTGGAGGGCATTTTCCCCTTTCATGCCCGTGTTGATGAAGATGGCCAGCAGTTCCGCATCCGACAGTGCCCCAGCACCGAGCCTCAAAAGCCGCTCCCTCGGGCGGTCGTCTTCGGGCATGTCATGAATGCGGGACATCGGTGAAACATCCTTTTCTGTGCACAACACAAGACGAGGTCAAGACTGCATGTCGAGACCACCTTGGCGAAAAGGTGCATCCTCAGCCACAGAGGCCTGACGCAAAAATGTAGGCCGCATCAGGCCGCCAGACTTAGCGAACCAACGCCTGGCAGGAAATCGGCAGGAGACTTTTTAAAAGCTTCGCCAAGGCGACGGTGAGTCCAGACATCGGCAGGCCCGTCGCCATCGTCACCGTAAAGCATCAGGGCGGCATCCTCCGTCTGTCCAGGAAATGGCATGCCCCATGCCGGACGGGTCTCAAAAACCTCATCGAGTTCCACTTCATTCCAGTTCCCTTGGCTCAATCCAGGGCTCATCCAGACTGTCAGTGTACTGTCGAAATGCATTTGAAACGAAGCCGTACCTGCATCGAGAAAAATGCAAGCTGGGCTGACTTCACGAGCGATCTGCATGAGGCGTGCTTCACCAGCGGTTGACGGCACCAAGGTAACCGTGGCACCTGCATGTGCCGCTGCCATCAGCAGTGTCTGGGCGTCTGCATGATCGGCAGAAAGGCTGAAAACGACCTGGGTGCCGCGTTCGACACCATTGCGCTGCATCCATGTGGCAGCACGGAGAACATCATCCCAGACTTTCTCGGCCGTGGTCAACTGACCGCGGTGCAGACAGGGCCTGCCAGGCATGTTTTCAGCCATCGTAGCAAGCTGCTGGCTGAAGAAAAAAGGCTTCTGAAGCTCACTGAGCGCGTGAGGCTTGAAGGATGCGATAGTCATAGTTTTGTAAAACCTATATTTTCTCGAATGATTGTCAAATGACGTGACAAAATCTCCAGACTTAGTCGAGGCAATCGACAAAACTGCTGAAAGTAAAACCAAGTCCGTTCTCTGGTTCTACTCCCGCTCCTTGAGAAGGTTACAGCTATTTGCGGGCAGCCACCATTCCAGCCATATCCACGCATTCTTTGACATGGAATGCTGGAAATCCCCATCCCGAGTCCCTTGTGTGTCATCTTTTTTGCTTCGCCGGATGAGATGAGTCTCCTGCTGCTTCCCGCCTTTCGAGAAGCAGCCATTACCACCGCCAGCCGACAGATTATCTCCCCCGATCCGGTTCAGATCAGGCCATGAAAAAAAGGTCGGGCATCGGCGAACTGAATCCAGCCCCGCGCTGCCTCTGTTCAATTGCTTGAAGTGAGCCGCTCCCAGAGCGCGTCATTCATGATCACCTTGGTGATGAAGTCCTCGGTCCCCTCTGGCAAGGGGCGTGCCTCTGGAGGAGCGACCGGAAACTCCAGCCTGTAAACCAGCCCGCCATGCCGTTCTTCCACCCGCACAGACCCGGCATGGTGATGCACGAGGAAAAAGAGCATCAGAACGTTGAGGCCATAGGCCTGTGCGACGGAATCCTGGTTGCTGAACGGATCAAAGACAGAACAAAGAGCATTTCCAGGCATGCCTGGAGCATCGCAGGAGAAGACAAACTGGAGGTGCCTGCGCCCCCCGGCTTCAGGGAGCATGACTCCTGAGAGTTGCATGCTTTTCACCGCGCCGGGACGAAGCAGTTCATTTTCGATCAGCAGGTCGAAGATCTTCCCAAAGAACACAGGATTGACGCGCAGAGCCGGCAGATCAGGCTGCAGGTCGACCGCAAGGGAAATCCCTGCGGAGGAGAGGGCTTCACGCCGCTTGTCCAAAGCACCGCGAACTGCAGGTTCCACATCCGTCAGTTTCTCGTCGGAAAGAGCCGGTGAGACTTCTGCGCCGCTGATCTGGGACAAAGCATGGGCGATTTTCCTCGCATGCCCCAAAACCAGGGCATGGGCCTCTTTCCAGAAGGATGGGTCACGCAGCCGTCCAGCATCCATGACCGCCTGTTGCATGCGGGCAGGAGTCTGATGCAAAAAGCAGCGCACCGCATCCAGCGGCTGGCGGATCCGCTGGTCCAAGCCTGCGGCGATCACTCCGAGACCCATGACACGGTCTGTAATGATCAGGGTCTGCACAACCGACAGCTTTTCCAGCAGGAGTTCATCCCTCTCACGCTGAAGCAGGAAATGTTCGATGGCCCGCCTCAGGGTGTTCCGCATATCTTCAACCTGAATGGGCTTGGAAATGTAACGGAAAATATTTCCCAGATTCACCGCGTCAACGGTCACGCCAAAGTCAGCATAAGCCGTGATCAGCATGCGAACCATGCCTGGCCGCACCTGCCGCGCCCTTTCGATCAGCTGCAAACCCTTTTCTCCCGGCATGCGCTGGTCAGTCAAAAGCACTGCAATCTCATCTCCACGCTCCTGGATGAGGCGCATCCCCTCTGCGGCACTGGATGCCGTCAAAATGGAGAATTCACCTCCAAAGGTCTTGGAGAAGTATTTCAAGGACATTTCCTCGTCGTCGACGTAAAGGATGCAGTAGCGTTTATAGTCGTGCATAGCAGTGGGGGTTAGATGTTTTGAACCTCCTGCGCGGAGGAAGAATAAGAGCCAGGTGATGGAAAATCCAGAATGAACTCGGTGCCTTCACCCGGTCGGGAACGAATGGATACACGCGCTTGGTGATCGGTGAGAATACGATGGCAGATGGACAGCCCAAGCCCCATGCCTCTTCCTACATCTTTCGTCGTAAAGAAAGGATCAAAGACCCGCTCCTTGGTCTCGGCGTCCATGCCACTGCCATTATCTTTCACCGTGATGATGACACGCTCCTCACGCTCACAGGCATGTATTTCGATCAACGGAGACTCGTCAGCCCCGTAACTTTTGTCCTCAGTGGCATCGATTGCATTCTGCACCAGGTTCATGAGCACCTGGCTGATGTGTCCGTGCTTGCCATGAAGCATCAGGCCCATCGGCACATCGACAACAAACTTCACACCAGCCTTTTGATGGTGGGAGAAGAAGCGCATCAAGGTGGAAACTGTGGCCGACAGTTCAAAGTCGGAGAAGGAATCCTGATCCTGGAGGGTGAAGCTTCGAAGATCGCTGATGATGGCAACCACGCGCTTCACTCCGGCATCAATGTCTGAGAGTGTTTCCTCGAAGTCCGTGCGCACTTCCGACGGCAGCGTCGACAGGCTCTGCTTCAGCAGGTAAACGCCCTGGCACGCATAGTTGAGCGGATTGTTGATCTCATGAATGAGGCCTGCGCTCATACGGCCAAGCGCATTCAGCTTCTCCTGCTGCACGAGAAGAGACTCCGCCTCCTTGAGCTGGTCCAGGGCAGCTTCCAAATGCTTCTTCTTCTCCGTCAGCTCCTTTTGATAGCGTCTCGACTCAGCCAGGTTCAAGAGACGCACACGGACTTCTGTAAGGGAGAAAGGCTTGCTGATGAAATCGGTCGCACCGGAGGTAAGTGCCTCCAGCTTGGAGTTTTC
Source organism: uncultured Prosthecobacter sp. (assembly GCA_937941745.1). Classification (GTDB taxonomy): domain Bacteria; phylum Verrucomicrobiota; class Verrucomicrobiia; order Verrucomicrobiales; family Verrucomicrobiaceae; genus Prosthecobacter. Next base: position 8,715 of record CALDGV010000356.1, read on the forward strand.
ATCGGGTCTGGCAGTAAGCAGCACGATCGGGATCGCTTTCGTGCTGGCCCGCTCCTTCAGCTCCCTGCAAACCTGCATGCCATCTTTGTAGGGCATCATCAGATCAGAGAGGATGAGATCAGGCAGGAACTGCGCTGCCTTGGTAACCGCTTCCTGGCCATCCCGCGCCTCGATGACCTGGAAATCAGCAGACAGCTGGCCGGAAAGATAACGCATCATGTCAGGCTCATCCTCTGCGATCAACAAAGTCGGCAGCGGCGTCCCTTGTTTCCGATAGGTCACCGGCACAGACGAGCTGCTCGTGTAGGAGCGATGACCAATTCCCGAAGTAGGAGCCGAAAATTCGGCCCGGCGGTAAAGGTCAATCAGCCATTCACCCGTAGGCGTCTTCACCTCGCCATCAGCATTCTGCTCAGCCGCTGCCTTGGAAGGGCCAGGCTTGATCGCTTCGCCACCTCCACCTGGCAGACGCACGGTGAAGGCAGACCCTTTGCCCGGAGCACTGCGGACAGAAATCATCCCGTCATGCAAGTCCACAATCTCCTTCACCAAGGCAAGGCCCAGCCCCAGCCCTTGAAACCGGCGCTTGGAAGTTCCATCAGCCTGCCAGAAACGGCTGAACAGATGAGGAAGATGATCCGCAGCGATTCCAACTCCAGTGTCCCTGACCTCGAGACAGACGTGCGGACCATCGATATAAACCGACATTTGGATGCTGCCACCCGCAGGAGTAAACTTCAACGCATTGAAGAGAAGGTTCAGACAGACCCTTTCCAGCTTTTCCGCATCTGCCAGCACCTGGGGAAGGTCATCTGCGCAAGAAACCGTAAGGTTGATGTGCTTGTCGAGGGCAAGGCTTCGACAGGAACTGGCTATCCCGTGAATGAACACTCCCAGATCGACAGGTGCCTTGCGGACTTCCATCTTGTCCGCATCCAGCCTTGCCAGATCCAGCAGGGTATTGATCAGCCTGAGGAGCCTCATCGCGTTCGACAGCACCGTGGACAGCATCTCGCGCCGTTCCTCAGGGCGAAGAGTCGCCTCTTTGTTCAGAATGGTCTCCACCGGCGCAATCAGAAGAGTCAACGGTGTTCGCAGTTCATGGCTGATGTTGGCGAAAAAGCGGGTTTTAGCCTCATCCAGCTCACGGAGCTTCTTGTTGCTCTCCTCAAGCTGCTTGTTGGCATCCTGGAGCTGATGGTGCTGTGCATCGAGCGACTTGCGGAGCAAGAATTCAGAAAACCTGATGCTGTTGTAAAACCATGTCCCAGCTACCGTGAAGACCCCTGTCACCACAAGGAAGTAACAATTGTTGAAGAACA
>CALDGV010000357.1 GCA_937941745.1 uncultured Prosthecobacter sp.
CCCGACGTCGGGGCATTGAATATTCATTGATCCGCCATGCACACCCTCCGCTATAGCGCCTTCATTAGCTACCGGCACGCCGACAACACGCAGGAAGGCCGCCGCTGGGCCGAGTGGCTGCACCGCGCCCTGGAGCGCTACGTCGTCCCGCCCGATCTCATCGGCACCCCGAACCTGCGAGGCGAACCGGTGCGCGATTCGCTCTACCCCATCTTCCGCGACGAAGACGAGCTCCCCGCCAACGCCGACCTCGCCACCGGCATCCGCGCCGCGTTGGAGGTGAGCGATCACCTCATCGTCCTGTGCAGCCCCCGCAGCGCCGTCAGCCCCTGGGTGCGCAAGGAAGTGCGCGAGTTCAAGGAACTCGGCCGCAGCGACCGCATCCTCGCCATCATCATCGCCGGCGAACCCAACGCTGACGACCCCGCCAAAGCCCGCGAAGGCATCATGCATGATGAAGAATGCTTCTGCGAGGAACTGCGCTTCGGTGCCGTGCGCGACGACGGCACGCTCGACTGGACCCTCCGCACCGAACCCTTCGCCGCCGATCTCCGCCCCTTGGGCACAAGAGCGGAAGGCTTCAACAACGCCGAGGCCTATCGCGAACACCTCACGCTTAACAGCAGCCTCGCGCCTGATAAAATCGCTTTGCGGACAGAATCTTACCGTTCGCATCTCGACCGCGGCTTTCTAAGAGTAGTAGCCGGGCTTTTAGGGCTACCGCTGGGACAACTGGCCGATCGAGAAGCCGCGCATCGGGCGGAGCTGGCGGAAATTGAACTAGCGCGGATCGAGAAGGAAGCATCAGGACTCAGGGCTGCGAATCGAAGGCTCGCCATCTCTATCGCGGCCGTGCTCATGCTTGTATGTGCAGCGACCTGGCTCTGGATTCAGGCTTTTGAAGCCAAAAACTCCGAGAAAAAGCAAAGGCTTCATACCGAAGCGGTGCTAGAAAAAACGGAAGCCCATCGAAGGCTTGCATATAAAATGCTTCGCCAAGTGCTTTACGAGGAGCTGAACAAAGAGGATTCTCTATCGAAGAGCGTCACAGAAAATGATGACAAACACCTCAGCGTAGGTGCTGGCGAGCTGAGCTTTGATCTCACTATTGTTCCGGGAATACAGACAATTGTTTCTAGCATTCTGGACCAGGAGTTGAAGCAAACGCCAGTGAAACGTTTATCTGCTGTGCTAATGGATCCTCTGACGGGCGATATACTCGCTGTCGCTGAAAAGGGAGGTGTCCTGACAGAAGCCAAAAGTCTTATTTCTCATCAGTTTGAGCCGGGGAGCTTGGTTAGGTATATCCCACTAGCCGCCGCACTTGATGCTGGGATAGCGAACCTTGATACTCCGATCAATTGCGAGCATGGTTATCTAGATCGTGATGGTGTTTCAATCCGGGACAATTTAACTCTTGGAGTCGTTAGCACGGCGCAGGTCATTGTCCAGTCTTCCAACGTTGGGCTATACAAACTGGCACAAGCTGCTGGTCCTCAGGCTCTTCGCAACACCATGATAAAGTTCGGCTTTGGTGTCCGCACTGGTATTGAATTGCCGTTTGAGTCACCCGGCTTAGTCTTGGAATCGTCAAAATGGGAAGCTGCAACATTAGGCCGCGTCGCTCTGGGTCACAATTTCACCTGCACGAGCATTCAACTCTCAGCAGCTATGGCGATGATCGCGAATGGAGGCCATCCGGTCACTCCACGAATTGTAAAGGCAGCAAGATTTTTATCAGATGGAAGAGTGTTGTCTCTCGAAATGCCAATCGAGCCAAACACTTTGGCTGGAATTTCTGAGCAGACAGCGCAAAAGTTGGCAATAGTTCTCGAGAAGGTGGTAGCAGAGGGAACCGGACGAGGCGCTAAAGTGCCAGGCGTGAAAGTCGCAGGAACGACTGGAACTATAAGAATGTATGACTCCGAGACGAAGGGCTTCTATCGCGATCGCTATCTACTCTCGTTCATTGGATTTGCGCCTGCGAATGATCCTCGCGTTGTATGCCTTGTCATAGCCGAAGACCCCAAAGTCGAAAATCTCTTCGATCTAAATGGCGGTAAGTTCTGCGGTCCGATCTTCGCCAGGATCACTCGGGAGATACTGGCGCGGGAAGTGCGCTAATCTGCTTGCCACTGCATTGGTGATTTAAATGTAATATTTGAAATTCGGGTGCTTCACTCTGGCTCCTTGGTTGGCGATGAGGATCTCGCCGACGGCGTCGGAGAACTTGACGGTGACGGGCTGGTCTTCGCCTAGCTTGCAAGCGTTGTAGTTGAGCTTGGTGAGGGCGAAGATGTCGCGGGCGACGGTTTCGAGATCGGCGTCGCCGTGCTGGATGTCGATGACGAGGGGGATGGGCACATCGGGGCCGTTGTAGGTGCGAAGGCGGGGCTTGAAGCCGGAGGCCCAGAGGAAGCCGCGCCGGTCAGTGACAGGCCAGAAGGTGCCGCGCAGCACAGGGCGTGTGCCAGGGCGGTAGAGTCTCATGCCAAAGCGTTCCTCAGCCACACGAACGGCGACGAGTTTGACGCCTTCGGGGCAGGCTGCTTGGTAGCCTGCGAGTTCCTCGGCATCTAGGCTGGAACGGCAGTGGAGGAAGACTTCGCGCAAGGGTTTGCCGTGCTGTTGATCGTAAGTGTCGAGAACACCTTTGAGCAGACGGCGGGCGTCATCCTGAGGCAGGTGGTATTGCTTCGTGACGGGTGAATACCATGGGCCGAACTCGCCCACGAAGACGACGCCGTCTCCATCATCGAGAAACATCTGGGCGGCACAGCAGGCGTTGGTTTTCTTCTCGTCGGCATCTTTGAAGGCGATGCCGACATAGCAGACGCCATCGCGCGCGGTGGCGAGTTTCCAGGGTTTGAAGCCTGCTTTGTAGTAGAGTGCCGTGGCGAGGTTCCAGGCGCGATCCGAGAGCGGTGTGAGTCCGCGTTCCTTGGTGGACTGACGTTCGCCGAGCCGAAGGGTGGACTCCAGAACGATCTGCACGGGCACGCCGAGTTCCATGACGCGGGCTTTGAGCTGACGGCGGAAGTTGAGGGAGAACTCGTATTGCTGAGGCTGGAAGAAGGCGTCGGCAGTGTTGGCGAAGAGTTCGTCCATAGTGCGGCGCATTTTGATCTCCTTGGACTTCGGGACTCTGCCTGCGGTGCCAAAGACCTTGGATTTGATGCGGCAGTTTTGCTTCACCTCATCGGGCACGATGCAGATGAAGCACTGAAATGGATCATCGCGGCGTCTGGCGGCGGCGAGCTGCTCCATGTAGAGGCCAACGGTTTTGTAAACGCGCTCGTGGGCATCACCAAGAGTGGCTGCTTCGTGAAGAGCGGCGGGATCGATTGGCTCCTGACAGGCTGGGATGCTATCCCAGGTGACTTGGAAGGCTTCCTCAAAGCCGGGGAAGTGCGGCCAGAGGGTGGGATCGTGATCGCCCTCGGACAGGATGGGCTGGCGGAGGCGCTGGGAGAAGGCATCAAAGGCGGCGAGTCCGCTGGGCGTGCCAAAGACGCCGTAAGTGATCTGGCGGGGCCGGTCCACGCCACGGCTATCAAAGGGGCCGAAGAGTGTGAGGCCATCGCAGGGATGGGATGCCCGCTGTCCATTGGCAAACTGGAGCGGAGTTTCTTCAAAGCAGATGACTTCACTCTTCATCGTGATCGGCAGCGGTGAGGGGTTCGTCGTCGGGGAGTTCGCCAGCGTCCTCGGAGTCGATGGCTTCGGCAGGAGGCGGGGCTTCCTTTTCAAAGAGAGCCTCGTTTAACCGGCAAGGAGCGCCGAGGCTGATGCCTACTGGGGCGAGTGTGATGCCATCGGCAGCTGCGGCCTGAGTGCTGAGCAGGAGTTGCTCGGCGGCGAGATAGCGGTCACGCCACTCGGCATTGTAGTAGCCACGGGTGATCTTCCGGCGCAGGCGGTTCACGCGGTCATCGACGATGGGGCTGCCTGCGGCATCGAAGAGCATGATCGTGGGCACGAGCTGGATGTAGAAGCCTGCGTCGAGGCCCTTCGCCAGATCACAGCGGAAGGCGAAGTGGAAGAAGACTTTCTCCTTCTCCATACCCCGGCGGATGGTGTTGTAGCGGCGAATCTTGTGGGTGTGCCGTTTGCCTTCGAGATCGGTGAAGGGGAGCTTGCCGGTCTCATTGAAGGTCTCGGGGAGGTAGAAGACCGAGGGTTTCTTTGGGTGAGCGACACAACCGAGCCGCTGAAGCCGCGCCCACATCGTCGTGCGAACAAGGGCAGGCATGATGGAGGTGATGGGCACGCCCAAGATGGCTCCACCTACGGACCAGAGTTGCTGGGCTGAAGTGGGCTTGATGCCCTCAGGCACGCCACTCGGAGGTGGTGCGAGAGCGATGGCTTTGTCCCCGACGGTGTAGCAGGCCCAGGCTTGCTTCAGGGCCTTCGTGGCATCGTCGCCGATGTTTGGCAGAGAGAAAACACGCAGCACCGGCTGGGTGATTTCAGCACGGATGGCATTCAGGCGATGCGTCTCGGGCTCCTGGAGGACGAGGTTCTCGGGCTCCATCGACTGCTGAGCGAGAACGGCTCCGTCTGAGAGTGTGCGCGGGAACTGGATTTGATCGAGCTTCTTCAGCAACTGCCGCCAGCCAGCGGCCCAGCCTTCTTGGAATGGAATGCCGGTGTGAT
>CALDGV010000358.1 GCA_937941745.1 uncultured Prosthecobacter sp.
AAACTCTCACAACTCAACGCGCTGCGTCCGCTGGACGCTTCAAGCGTGCGGGCATTGCGCAGTTTGTTCGAGTCATTCGAGACAGAGTTGATCGCCACCAGCAATCAGATCGAAGGCAACACGCTGACGGTTCGCGAGACAGCGATGGTCATCGAAAAGGGGATGACCATCAGCGGCAAGCCGCTCAAAGATCACCTCGAAGCCCTCAATCACAAAGCCGCGCTCGATTACATCAAGCAGGTCGGTGCAAGCCGCACCGCTATCACGCAGAAGGAAGTGTTGCGCGTCCATGAACTGGTCCTCACGCGTCTGGATGACGAATGGGCTGGACGCTACCGCAACGTTCCGGTGCGCATCGTTGGCAGCACTCATCTGCCGCCCAATGCGCTCAAGGTGCCTGATTTGATGGATGACTGGGAACGAGAGGCAAAAGGCAACTGGTCCGCCACGCACCCCGTGCTGCTTGCCGCTGATCTGCATGCCACCCTGGCGGGCATTCATCCCTTCATTGATGGCAATGGCCGAACCTCACGGCTGGTGATGAACCTCACGCTCCTACGGCATGGCTGGCCTGTCATTGTCATTCCCAGCGAGTCCACACTGCGCCTCGCTTATTATCAAGCGCTCGAAGACACTCAAACCAGCAAGCAACCGGATGCATTCCGCGAATTCATCTGTAAACGCGTCGATGACATGCTCGAACGTTATTTAGACGCCCTGAAGTAGTTCCGTGGTGCTCCGTGTGTTCGCTCCCGATTCCCGACTTGCTGCAAGGCAGGATCGCAGACAGCGGTGAGGCATGACGTTTGACCCGACCCGCAAGTGGCAGATGAGCTTGGAGGACGGCACGCCTCTGGAGGTGCGCAGCATCCGGCCGGAAGACCGGGATCTCATCGCGGAGGCGTTTCGTCGGCTGTCGCCCGAGGCGGGTTACTTCCGCTTTTGGATGCGGGTGCGGGAGCTGAATCCGCGCCTGATCGAAAGCCTTTGCACGCCGGATCAAAAAGATCACGTGGCCTGGGTGGCGATGCATCAGACGCGAGACGACATCCCAGGCGTGGGCGGCGCGTCATTCTGGCGTTTGAAAGAGGAAGCGGAGGCGGCGGAGGTGTCCTTCACCGTCGCGGACGAGTTCCAAGGGCGCGGCGTCGCCACGCTGCTGCTGGCCGTGATCTGGGAGCACGCGCTGGGTCTGGGCATCAAGCGTTTCGTCGGGCATGTGCTGCATGAAAACATCGCCATGCGTGCTTGGTGGGACGCGCTAGGTGCGACCGAGCAGGAGGCACCGCGCCACTGGCTGAGCACGCTGATTTTGGACGAATCGCTTTTGCAGGACAATCACCCAGGCAACAGCCTACGCATGAGGCTGGCGCAGGTGCGGGCTTGGATGGGCGGAGACAGCGACCCGCTGTAAAACAAGAAGGGCGGGAGATGACTCCCGCCCTTCGGCATTCAAGATGTGGGTGATGAATTACTTCACGATCCCGAGCAGCTCGACGTCAAAGATCAGCGCTTCATTCGGGCCGATGTCGCCGCCTGCACCCTGCTCGCCATAGGCAAGCTGGGAAGGGATGTAGATCCGCCACTTGGAGCCGACGGGCATGAGCTGAAGCGCCTCGGTCCAGCCTTTGATGACTTCCTGCACGCCGAAAGTGATGGGCATGCCACGCTCAACGGAGCTGTCGAAGACCTTGCCGTCGATGAGTGTGCCGTGGTAGTGGACGTTCACCTTGTCAGTGGCGACGGGCTTGGGGCCGTCGCCAGCCTTGATGACTTCATACTGGAGACCGCTGGCAGTGGTGGTCACACCTTTCTTCGCACCGTTCTCGGCCAGGAATTTGTCGCCCACGGCCTTGGAGGCATGGCCGCGCATGGCTTCTTTCTCGCGCATGCTGTTTTCAAAGGCCTGCATGGCGGCCATCAGCTCTTCCTGGGTGAATTTGGGCTTCTCGCCGCCGATGCCGGACTTGATGCCCTCGACCAGGGCGGTGAC
>CALDGV010000359.1 GCA_937941745.1 uncultured Prosthecobacter sp.
GGCTTCATCGCCCTTGATGCGTCTGGCGAGTTCATTGACCTGGCTGGTGCCGGCCTTGATGCCGTCCTCCAGCGTGGCTAGTTCCCTGCGCAGCTTGTCATGCTGCTTCTGCAGCTCAGCCAGGGCAGCCGCTTCGCTGACGCGTTGCCTCTCCGTGTCCTTGAGTGACGCCTGAGCCTCGGTGAGCTGTTTCTGGGTCTCCGCAAAAGTCGCCAGGCGCTTTTCAGCCGCCGCCAGCTGCGCAGCAGTTTCGCACAGCCTTGCTTCCGCCTGAGTGGCCTCGGCCAGCTTGCTTTGCGTCTCCGCCTCCAGGGTGCTGCGCTTTTCACTGAGCAGCTTTTCCAGATTCGCCGCCTCGGCACGCAGGGCTGCAGCCACATCCGATGCCACCTTGCGCTCGATCTGAATCTTCTCCAGGGCAGCGGAGGTCGTCAGTTTGTCGGTGGTCAGCGTTTGCAGTTCGGTCCTGAGCACCTGAACGTCAGCACGCAGCCCGGGAAGGAGTTTCTCAGACTCCTCACGCTGAAGTGCGAGCTGTTTGACGGTCGTGTTCAACTCATCGCGCTGCTGGGTCGCCGACTCCAATTCCCGGCGAACGATTTCCAGCCGAGCTTCGGCATCCAGCAGTTCCTTGCTTCGTGATTCGAGCGTCTTCACCTGCTCGCTCAACCCCTTGAATCGAACCTCGGTGGCGGCAAAATCGCGCTGCATTGAGGCCAGCTCCGACTGCACTTTTTCCAGCTCGGCGCGCAGCGTTGGCAGGCGGCTTTCATGGTCTGCACGCTCTTCCGCGAGCCGCTTAATTTCAACTTTGGCCTTCTCCAGTTCCCGCGAGGTGGCAAGGAAGGCTGCTCTCGCGTCGGCGAGCTTTTTCTCGGCCGCGGCGAGCTCCGTGAGCCGTGTTTCAAAGCCTGAAGTCTGGGCTCGAAGCTCTGTGAGGCGAACCTCTGCAACTACAAGCTCCTGCTTGCGTGATTTCAGGGACTCTGCAGCTTCACGCTGCCGACTCTCCAAGGCACTGATCTGAGTTTGGCGCTCTGTCTGCGATGTCAGGAGCGTCGCCAGCATGGCCTCAAGACCACCGACCTGCGTCTGTAGTGCAGCAACCTGGGTATGTTTCTGCTCATGAGCCAGCGCCGCCTCCTGCGCCGCTTTGCGTGCGCTCTCCGTAGCTGTAGTCAGACGCTCCAGTTCCGAACGTCCTGTCGAGAGCTGCTCCTGGAGGGCGCCCAGTTCCTGCTGAAGCTGCGCCTGCTGCTTTTGAGCTGCCTCTGCGTCTTGACGAGCCTTGGAAAGACGGGATTCAAGCTGCTCGATCTCCTGTTTCCTGGTGCCGAGCGTGGCTTCCGCAGACCGAGCCTCCTCCCTTAGCTTGACGAGTTCAGCACTAACAATGCTCTGCTGCTCCTCCGCTGAACGTGTTTCCTTCTCGGCCTCCTCCCGCTTCAGATTCAGCGTTTGAACCAGGCTGTGCTGGGCCCGGCCTCTTTCGGCAGCTGCAAGCAGCTCGCGGGTCAGTTCATCGCGTTCCGAAACCATCTTCGCGATGGCATTGGTCAGCTCAGTCTTGTGGGCCTCGACCGCTTTCAGGGCTTCGTTGGCATCAGAGAGCTTCGAATCGGTGCTGGCGAGGTCGTCCAGCTTGCCGGCATGGCTTGCAGCCTTGACCTCGAGTTGTCCGACCTGGTTTTGCAGGGCGGCGAGAGTCTCTTCGGTCTTGGCGAGGCGGATCTTCCGTTCCTGAAGCTGCGCTTCCGTTGCCGCCAAGTCGGCCTGCCTTTGCTTCTGCGCCGTGGAGAGGCTGGATTCGAGTTCGCCGTGCTGCTTGGAGAGCAGGGTGACGGCGGCGGCGAGTTCTGAATGGCGCACCTGGGCAGAGGCGATGGACGTGTTGAGTTCGGCAAGCTTGGATTCCGCCTCCACCAGAGCCTTGGTTTTCGCCTGGATCTCGGCTCCGGTGTTTTCGAGCTGCGAAGCCTGCTGCTGGAAACCCAAAAGCGTTTCTTTGCTCTGCGCCAGCTCTGCCCTGGCCGCTTTGATCTGGTCGTCCAAGGCAGCGATCTCTGCCTGACGTGCCTTCTGAGTTTCCGTCAGCGTGCTGTCCAACTGGCTGCGCTGGGAAGTTAGCTGCTCAATGGCGCTGGTCAGCTCGCTCTTCTGAGCCTGCAAAGCGCTCAGCGCCTGAGAGGCCGTGATGAGGGCACTTTGCACCTCCGTCAGCTTGGAACTGCTTTCCGCCAAGGTCGTGGCACTTGATCCAAGTTCGGCATGGCGGGCTTCCATAGCTGCCAGTTCGGCTGACTTGGCTGTGAGTGCCTTCTCCAGGCTGCCAAGCCGTTCAGCAGCCTCCGCCTGCTGCTTTTCCAGGCTGGCGACTGCGTTCTGCAAATCCTGCTGACGCTGCAAAGCCGCTTCGTGATCCAGCTTCGCCGCCGCGGCTGTCTGGCTGAAGCTCTGCGTCTCAGCTTCCGTGACCTGCTTGGTGGCCAGGAGGCTTGCGATGAGCGTCTCCAGAGTGCTGCGTTGCTGTTTCAGGCCAGCCAGCGACTCCTCAGCCTCTGCCGCCTGAGCCCTGGCATCACGGGCTTTTGCCTCCAAGGCCGTCTTCTCAGCCGTCAGACGTTCCACCTCGGCAAGTTCGGTCCTGCGCGTCTGAATTTGCTGCTCAAGCGCTGCCAGATCGCCGCTGTAACGCTGCTTCAGTTCGGCCTCAGATTTCTGCGAATCGGCAACCAGCTTCTGCAGTTCTGCAGAGCGTGATTCAAGGACCTTCACTTCCGCTGCGAGGGCAGTCTTTTGGTCCTTCAGTGCCTCAAGCTGACGACTGGCCTCGGTGCGTTCGGCGCGGGCCTTGTCTGCCTCCTTGTGAAGAGCCTGGAAGGCCTTGTCCGCCGTCTCCATGTCAGCCTTCAGCTTGTCGAGCTGGCTGCGCGTGGTTTCGAGCTGGCTGTCGAGATTGCCTGCCTCACGGCGTTTGGCTGCCAGCTTGTCGATTTCAGCTTGGGCGGTGGCCAGGCTTGCCTGGAGCTCAGTCAGCCGGCTCTCCGCTCCTTTCAGTTCCTTCTGGCGTTCTTCGATGTTCTTTTCGAGCGTCCGGATTTCATCACGCCTCCGAGCTTCTCGTTCGTTCTCCGATCGAAGCAGGTCTCGCTCCAGGCGGAGCCGGTTCAATTCCTCCCGCAGTTCATCCGCCTGCCTTTGAAGCTCCAGATCAGGGCCGGGGGACGCTGGCTTGGAGATGGGGGTGACGGGCGGCGCGGGGACTGCAGCCGACTCCGATTTGCTTACCCGGGGCAGTGGGGCCTTCGTGGGCGCGATGGGGCTGGTTTCCTCCTTGGGCGCATCCTGGGCAGGCACACTTTCGGTGTCACCACGCTTCCCGTCGGCGGGAGCAGGATTGTTTTTGGGCGTTGATGGAGTCCTGCCTCCGGAAGCAGGGGCGGTGCCCTTCGGAGCCCGCTCACGAAAACGGGCGTCGAGCTGCCCAAAGCGGATCCTGTCCCCTCCCTTCACCATCGATCGTTCGACCCTCTTGCCATTGACGAAGGTGCCATTGGAGGACTTGAGGTCGATCAATTCGTAATTGCCATCCGGCTGACGCACAAACTCGGCGTGAAAACCGGAGATGTAGGTGTTGTCGATGACAATGTCGTTCTTGGTGTCCCTTCCGATGGAAAGGCGCCCCTCGAGGATGTCGAAGACGAATTCATTTCCGTCGTTGAGATTGAAAGCCAGATACGGCATGGGCGGGAAGCGGCGGTCGAAGCGGAAAAACTAAATTTGGAGGGGTGATGAATCAATCTTAATAAAGCTGAACTTCAAAGAAGAATGAAGCGGCAGCCCATGAAGGACGGCACTGAGTAAAACCTCCAGAACAGAAGGGAGATTTCACAGCAGCAGCACTCGGACTTCACTACCCGCCGCCAGTTCTTCACCTTCGCCCAGGCGCAGCAGGGCATTCGCCTGACTGAGCGCGAAAAGTGCATGGCTCTGCTGAAGCCCCACGGGCTGAAATTCCCCCTGGCACAACCTGCCGCGAAGGTAATGCGGCCGGTTCCCATCATTGTACAAGGCCACCGCCACCCGGGCTGAAACGCTGACAGGAGCCAGGTCTATGGCACCCATCCAGTGCAGCAGAGCTGGACGAACCAGCAGTTGAAAGGTGACAAAAGACGACACCGGGTTTCCAGGCAGGCCAAAAACGCCACCACCCTTGCTGGTGCGGGCAAACAGAAAGGGTTTCCCAGGCTTTACCCGAACTCGCCAGAGATCCGGCGGCACTCCAAGCCGGACAAGCGCAGGCTTGATGTGATCGTGATCTCCAACCGACACTCCTCCACTGAGCACGATGAATTCAAAGCGGTTCATCAAGTCTGCCAGCACTGTCATCGTCTCCTCCAGAGAATCCCGGCAGTGATGAACCGACACCTCCTGGATGCCCATTTCAGACAACAGCGCAGCCAGCATGACGCCGTTGCTGTTGTAAATCTGCCCCGCCTGAAGCGGTCCACTGCCTGGAGCGACCAGTTCATCTCCAGTGCTGAGCACTGCCACTTTGGGAGCAAGGCGTGTAGGCACTCGAACGAGGCCTTGGGAGGCTAGAAGGCTGATGCGGCCAGGCGACAATTTCTCCCCCTGCCGCAGAATGACTTGTCCAGGGCACAGGTCCGCTCCCGCCCGGCGAATGTTTTCGCCTCGAACGACAGGCTCACGGCAGGTGATGTGGTCGCCTGCTCGCTCCACATCCTCCTGCATGATCACGGAATCAGCGCCCGCGGGCATCGGCGCTCCGGTAAAAACACGGACCGCCTGCCCCGGCGCACAGGCCAAGTGGAGGTCAAGCCCTGCAGGCTGCTCGCCAACAACCCGCAAAGGCCGCGCATCCACGGAATCTGCGGCATGAATCGCATAGCCATCCATCATGGAATTGTCGAAGCCAGGCAGCGGCACCGTCGCTCGAACATCGCAGGCGGCAAAAAGCCCGAGCGCCTCCAAAAGAGGCTTTTCCATGACTTGCCCTGGCGTCAGACGCTCCAGGATTGCTTCCAAGGCCTCGGTTTCTGAAAGCATCACAAAGAGGGGCCTCCGACCGGGGGTTCCAGTCCATCAAACCCGCGCGCAGGAGGTTCCTGAGGCTTGGCAGCGGGGGCTGCGGGCGGTGACTCAGGTGAACTTCCTGCGGGAGCCAGCGGCAGTTGAAAATCAGGCAGGGATGGAAGCGGCTGATAGCCTGAAGAGGGACTGGGGGTGGGTGAAGGTGGCGGCGGCGAAGGTGCGGGAGAAACCGGATTCAGGGGATCAGTGGACTGGGCAGCAGCACGAGGCAACAGCACCAGATGCTGGACCTCAGGATGCCCCTCCTTGATGTCAGCCGTGAAGTAATAACCTTTGCGCTCGGGTGAGAGAACCAGCCTGGCTTTTTCACCTGAAGGACTGAGAGCGATCAATTCCGTGCCAGGCTGGATCGAAGGCACCGGCTCACAGCGGATGAGCACGTAGTTCTGCTCAGGATTCACCATCTCGATGATGCCGATCAAAGTCGCGGGACCTGTGGGCTTGGGGACGGGCTTGGACTTGCAGCCGCACAGGGCCAGGCAGAGGGACAGAAGGAAGGCAGAGAGCTTCATCATAGCCATGGGATCAACGTGCCGCTGTGCTCGCCGTGCGCTTGCCGAGACAGATCAGCGACTTTTCACCACGCACAAAAACCTGCCCTTCACTGAGCGCTGGAGATGCGAAGACTTTTTCCTTCAGTTCACCTTCCGCCAAGAGTTCATAGCTTTTCCCCGGCTTGACCAACCGCAGCGTGCCAAAGTCGTTGATGAACCAAACGCGGCCCTCGGCGCTGACCAGGGAGGCGTGGTGCTCCTTCATCCTCTCTTCCCACGCAATGTCACCAGTTTTGGCATCAAAACAGTGGGCAATGCCGGAGTCCGAAACCACGAGAAACCAGCCATTTTCACAGATCGGTGAAGGCACATAAGCCACTCCCTTGTTGGTGCGCCAGGCGATGTGCGTGTCGGTGACATTGCCCAGGCCATCGGGCCGGATGGCCAGGATGTGATGCTCCGGAAAGCCGCCGGTCATCAGCAGGTGGCCAGATTTCGCGTCGTGCACCAGCGAGGCCACAAACTGTTCGGTCGGACCATCCATCATCCACAGCAGGCTGCCATCGCGCGGATCGTAGCTGGTCACGCACTTGGTGCCAGAAAGCACCATCTGCACGCGACCATTCATTTCGCGGATGATCGGCACACAATAGCTGCGTGTCTGGTTGGGACGTTCGATGCGCCAGAGCTGGCGACCATCCACCCTGGAAAGGGCCACGATGTAACCCGGTCCATCATGATCGCAGTTCACGATCACCTTGTCTTCAAACAGGATCGGGCTGGAGCAAAAACCGTGCTTGCTGGCAAAAACACCGGGGCGGACCTGCCAAAGCAGCTTGCCTTCCATGTCATGGGCACTCACCACAACCTCCGTGCGGTCCAGAAACGCGGTAAAAAGGCGTTCACCATCGGTCGCGGGCGTGCTGGAGGCATGACTGTTCAGGCGGTGCTTCCCCTCCAGAGGAGACTTCAGCACGGTGCTTTGCCAGAGCACCTTCCCATGAGTCCGGTCCACGGACAGCAGCACTCGCTCTTCCGTATCCGGCAGTGTCGTGACAGTGAAAATCCGGTCTCCCCAGACAATCGGCGAAGCATGGCCTGTGCCCGGCAGCTCAGTTCGCCAGGTCACGGCCTGCTCATCCATTTTTTCAGGAAAACCATGATCCAGGCTGGTGCCATCCATCCTGGGCCCACGCCACTGCGGCCAGTTCTCCGCCTGCAGGAGCGGCGCAAGGGAAAGGAGGAAAAACAGCGGGCAAAGTCGGCGCATGAGTTGGAGACTATCGAGGGCTTGGGAGGACTTCAATCATCAAACCTCCACTCTGCCGCATCCGGGAAAATCAAAGTTGTCGCAGCTTCTCAAAAGCATCTCCCAAGGCGAGCAGCAAAGGTTCCGACCATGCCGGCCCCATGAAAGAAAGGCCGATGGGCAAGCCGTCCACTTCGCTCATGGGCACGGTGAGGTGTGGGTAGCCTGCCACGGCGGCTGGAACGCATGCAACCCGCGTGTTCGCATCGCCTTTGGCGAGGTCGATCCTGCCTGCAGGATCATTGGTCGGGCAGATCAGTGCATCCAAACGATGCTGTTGCAATGCCAGATCCATGCCTTCAGGACCAGCCAGACGGCTTGCATGGCTGCGAGCGGCTTTGGCTTCTGCCAGGTCAAGCAGGCTAGCGCGGCGCTCAGCCTCCTCAAAAAGATCTTGGCCGAAGTGCGGCATCTCCTGCTCGGCGTGCAAGCGATTGAAGACGATCAATTCAGCCAGGGAAGTCACCTGCCCTCCACGCTTTCGGAGATAGTCATTCAGATCGGTGCGAAACTCCGTGAGCATCGCACGCCAGGCCAGACCTCCTGCTGCTTGATGATGGGGAATTTCGACATCGTCCACGATCTCAGTTCCAGCCTGACGCAGCCTCTTCAAAGCCTCATCGAAGGCTGACAGCACTCCAGGATGCTGCCCACACAGTTCCCTGGCGATGCCCAGCCTTCTTCCGCGCAGAGCCTCGGGGCTGAAGAGGCTCGTGAATCCCTCCCGCACAGGCTCTGGAGCCTCCTGCGAGAACTCATCTTCAGGATCATGGGCGGCCAGCACATTCATCAGCAGCGCGGCATCGCGCACTGTCCGCGTCATCGGGCCTGCGGTGTCCTGCCAGCGCGTGATCGGAATGATTCCACTGCGGCTGATCACGCCCAAGGTTGGCTTGAGCCCCACGATGCCGCAGGCACTCGCCGGACTGACGATGCTGCCGCTGGTCTCCGTGCCGATGGCCGCCGCACAAAGCCCCGCCGCCACAGCGGCCGCTGAACCGCTGCTGGAACCGCTGGCGGTGTGTGTCGGACGGCGAGGATTCCGCGTCAGGCCGCCACGGGCGCTCCAGCCGCTGGTAGAATCGTGACTGCGGATGTTGGCCCACTCACTGAGGTTGGTTTTGCCAAAAATGAAGGCACCCGCCTCCCGCAGGCGACGAACGAGAAAGGCATCCTTGGCCGGTAACGGAGCATTCAGCAACGCCAGGGAGCCTGCCGTGGTGAGCATGCCATCTGCCGTCTCAATGTTATCCTTGATCAGCACGGGCGCACCTTGCAGAGGGCCTCGGGAAAGCGACGCCAAGGCTTTTTCTGCGGCAGGATGCAATTCGATGACCGAGCGCAGTTCCGGACCAGCTCTGTCCAAGGCTGAAATGCGTTCCAGATAATGGCGCAAAAGTCCTTCCTCCGTGAGCGTGCCAGCACGCATCTGCTCCAGAGCACTGCTGAGCGACAAATGCTCCGCCACTTTCGGCGAAGTCCGGTCCACACAGGCCGACAACACCGCCAGAGCGGCGCTGCCTTGGCAGAAATCTCGTCGGCGCATGAGGAACTGGGAGTTACTTCAGCCCTCCGATTTTGCATCCCTGAGCAGGATGCTGAGGCTGAGGGACTGGTTTCCCGGCCAGAACAGCGTCCAGGGCGTCACGCAAGTCTCGCGTGGTCGCAGCTCTCTGGCGCTTGGTCGGCCCTAGATAAAGGTCGTTGATACGCCCTTGGTAGAGGTTCTTGCCCTCGGGTGAGACAAGGAAAGCCTCCGGGGTGAGGGTGGCACCCAGGTGCCGGGCGAGCTTCTGCTCTCGATCCACAAGAACACGCGCCTTCACCTGCTCAAGATCCGCATGTTGAAAGGCGGTTTCGAGGGTGACCTCGGAATCGGAATGCACCAGCACCACGGCAACGCGATCTGCATAGTCTGCGGCAATGGAGTTGATCTCCTTCATGAAGGGCCGGGTCGTTGAGCAGAAGGGGGAGACAAAGAATACCGCCACCACTTTTCGGCCCTCGGCGGCCAGCGGCGGATAGGATTTCCCATCCGTGGCAGGAAGTTCTGCGGGCAGTTCCGCTTGGGCAGGAAAAGTCAGGAGGACAACAAGGCACAAAAGGAGGCGCATGATGCTCATAACGTGCTCGTCTGCTTGAAACTGGCAGCCAGAACGGTCTTCAGCCCCGTCCAGCGCTTCCGACTTTCCTGCCTGCGAATTCCCAGTTCAAGGGCCTTCGGGTCACCCACAAG
>CALDGV010000360.1 GCA_937941745.1 uncultured Prosthecobacter sp.
CCGCGCCGCGACGAGATAGATCGTGTCCGCTCCCGCAAGCAGGGCAATCGCTGCTGGCCCATCATGCAGGCATGGACCGGAGGGCGGTTCTTCTGGGCCGTGAGCAATGAGATCATGTTTGAATACCAGGAGATCGTGGAACAACGCACTCAGACGGATGGCTGGCGCAAAACGACCGCCGTGTTTGATTTTGTGGAAACCATCCGTCCTGGCAGCATGCGGCTCATCTCACCAACCTTTCGATTTCATCTCATTACCGCCTGTGAGGATGACAACAAGTTCGTGGATTGTGCGATCACCGCGGAGGCGGACTGGATCATCACGGAGGATCGGCATTTCGATGTCCTCATTGGCAGAGGGCATAAGCCACAGCCGATTGCGCCGGAAGAGTTCATCCGTCGCGTTTTGAAGTTATGAGGTTGTGAGTGGGTTCCTGTCTCCGCACTTGGTCACCAGCGGCATCCCCAAAACTGAAATCGGCGTCCCGAATGACTTCGGGACGCCGACTGCGGCTGCCGTTTTCTGGCAATCTATCTTCGAAAGGTCAGGCGAACCTGAGGCTGCCGGTTACTTGACGTGGGCGGAGACGAGCTTGGTCATCTCAAACATCGTCACCTGGCTCTTACCACCAAAGACGGCTTTCAGTTTCTCATCGGCGTTGATGTTGGTCTTCTTCGCTTGGTCCTGAAGGCCGTTCTTCTTGATGTATTCCCACAACTTCTTGGTCATTTCTCCACGAGAGACGGGAGTGGAACCAATCACCGCCGCGAGGATCTCGTCTGGCTGGACGGGCTTCGAAAGGGCGGGGTTGAGTTTACGGGCGGGTTTCGGTTTGGTTGAGTCTGGCATAAGGGGGCAGAGGCTGGCAGCTATCAGGCCTTGGGTCAACTCCTGATGCTGTAGAGGCTTTTCTGTGGCGTTTTTCGCCTCACGAGTCTGATCTGAAGAGGGGGAATGACGAAAGAATGGCCCCTAGTCCGAATGAATCATCGCTCATGGCACTGACTCGTCATTCGTCATTTTCCCCGCCTGCCTCCAGCAGTCGCACTTTTTTCTCCACCAGCGGCAGCCAGAGGCTCACGCGGGTGCCGAGGCCTTCGCGGCTTTCGATGTCGATCTCGCCGCCATGTTCGCGGATGATGCGCCGGACGATGAGCAGTCCCAGCCCCGTGCCGGTGCTGCGGGTGGTGGCGAAGGGCTGGAAGAGCTTGCCCATCTGCTCGGCGCTGATGCCTTTCCCCGTGTCCTCGAAACTCAGGCGCACCTCGTAGTCGGTGAAGGTGCCGTTGATCGTCAGTGTGCCGCCATTCGGCATCGCCTGGCAGGCGTTGCGGATCAGGTTGTAAACCGCCTGCTTCATCTGGCCGGGATCGAGCGGCATGGCGGGCAGATCGGAACGCAGGTCGAGTTTGAGCTTCACTTTCGACTGCTCGATCTCCGGCTGGAGGAAGCGCACGCACTCTTCCAGCAGCTCGCGCAACTGCACGCGCTGAAGTTGCGGCTGTGTGGGGCGGATGGCGGCGAGGAACTGACCAATGATGAAATCCAGCCGCCGAATTTCTCCCGTGGCTACGTCGAGGTGCTCGCGCAGGCTTTCGCCCTTCGCGCCCATCTTTTTGAGGCGGCGTTCGAGGAGCTGGAGGTGGATGGTCAAGGAATTGAGCGGATTGCCCAGCTCATGCGCCACTCCGGCCGCGAGGAGCGTGAAGGCGTTCAACCGTTCGCTTTCGAGTTGTTCT
>CALDGV010000361.1 GCA_937941745.1 uncultured Prosthecobacter sp.
TTCCTTCACCTTGCCAATCGCTCCGCTTTGCAGGAGCTGCACCGTCATGCGGGCTTCGATGCTGGAGCGGCCCTGGTTGCCCAGCTGTGTGACGACATCCGCCTTGCGAGCCTCTTCGGTGATCACGCGGCACTCGTGCAAAGTCGGCGCCATGGGCTTCTGGAGATACACATGCTTTCCGGCACGAAGCGCCGTCACGCAGGGAGCGGCATGGCTGTGGTCGGGTGTGCCAATGGTCACGGCATCAAACTTGTCCGCATGCTTTGCGAGCAGTTCACGCCAGTCCTTGTGTCGGCTGGCTTCAGGAAAATCCTTCGCAGCCATTGCCATATGGCGGGCATCCACATCACAAAGCGCCACAATCTTCACCTGCTTGTGCGAGGCCACGCTGCGCATCGTGTTTCCCCCCATCCTGGCGACGCCAATGCTGGCCACCTGCAGCATCGAGTTGGGAGAGGCACTGCGCAGGATGGCCGGAAAGCCCAGCGTGGCAGCAGAAGAGGCCTGAAGAAAGCGGCGGCGATTCATGGAAGACAAAAAACGGGCCTGCCTGATCTCTTTATCAGGAACTGCCGATGCCAGGATGACAGCCAGCAACAGATCGGCTATGCACGAAACCGAATTTCTGATGCCTTCCGACCAGCTCAGCCTCTTTCAACATGAGGCACCGGCCCCGCCGGTGGTGGAGACAGCTGGGAAAGTGGCTCGTGTGCAGCTTGAGGGTTCTGCCGCACTGGAGTTGGATTATGCCGTTCCTGACAAGCTTTCCGCACGTATCGTGGTCGGCACGCGGGTCACGGTGCCTTTGCAGAACCAGCGTGTTCCCGCCGTGGTCATCGAGCTGCTGGAGAGCTCTTCCCATCGCGGAAAACTCAAGGAGATCGCCGGCATCGTCGGTTCCAGGCCCATGTTCACGCCAGGACTGCTGCGGCTGGCAGAGTGGGTGGCGGAATACTACATCGTGCCCGTGCATCGGGTGCTTCGGGCGATGCTGCCGCAGGCAGTTCGTGACCGGCCGGAAACCTTCCTCACAGACAGTCACCTGAAGCTCGTGAAGGAACCACCGCCGGATGTGCTGGAAAAGATGCACACCCGGGCTCCACTCCAAGCGCGCATTGTCGAGGAACTGCGCCGACGTGGAGGTGAAGCGACCCTTAGCGAGCTGCGACGGGACCTGCCCAGCGCCACCACGGTCATCAAGAGCCTGGTCAAAAATGGCTGGATCAGCCGGGCGGAGATCCGTGTCAGCCGGGACCCTTTTCAGACAGAAGACTTCCTTCCGTCGCAGCCACTGTCTCTCACGGATGAGCAAAAGGCGGCTTACGAAGAGATCCTGAAGGCGGTCGAAAAGCCGGTGGAAGCCAAGCCAGTGCTCCTTCACGGCGTGACCGGGAGCGGCAAGACCGAAGTGTACCTGCAAGCCATCGCTGAAGTGCTGAAAAGCGGACGGACGGCCTTGGTGCTGGTGCCTGAAATCAGCCTGACACCGCAGACGATCGAGCGCTTCAAGGCGCGCTTTTCCGAAAAAAAAGACAGCATCGCCGTGCTGCACAGCCACCTGAGTGACGGAGAAAGGCACGACGAGTGGTTCAAGGTGCAGGAGGGTCGAGCCGACATCGTCATTGGTGCGCGCAGCGCCATCTTTGCTCCGCTGGAAAGGCTGGGACTCATCATCGTGGATGAGGAACACGAGCCAAGCTACAAGCAGGAAGATCCCCCCAGGTATCATGCACGTGATCTGGCGGTTCTCAGAGGCCGCCTGGAGCAGTGTGCCGTGCTGCTCGGCTCCGCCACACCGAGCCTGGAATCGTTTCAAAACGCCCTCAGCGGCAAGTATGAACTGCTGCGCATGACCCGGCGCACCGACGGCAAATCCATGCCGCTCATCCGAATCATCGACATGCGTCTTCAACGCCGCAAAGGCACGGGCACCACCGTGGCAAATGCACTGATCCTCTCCGAAAGGCTGCGCGCAGCCATCACCACACGCCTGGAGCAGCGGGAACAAACCATTCTCTTCCTCAACCGGCGAGGTTTCCACACCACGCTGGACTGCGCCTCATGCGGAGAGGTCGTGCAGTGCCAGGACTGCGCCATTCCGATGACGCTACACAAGGCGGACAACCGGCTCGTCTGTCATGTCTGCGGGGCACGCCGTGTGCCGCCGAAGAAGTGTCCGAGCTGTCATGAACCTGGGCTGAAGTATGGCGGCTTCGGCACGGAACGTGTGGAAGCTGCAGTCAGGGAAGTCTTTCCACAGGCACGTATCGCCCGGGTGGACACCGACACCATGCAGAGGAAAAACCAGCTTCGCGACACGCTGAAGGACTTCCGCGCACAGAAGCTGGACATCCTCATCGGCACGCAGATGATCGCCAAGGGGCTCGACTTTCCCAACGTGACCCTCGTAGGTGTCCTGAATGCCGACACGGCGCTGAACCTGCCAGATTTCCGTGCGGCGGAGCGCACCTTGCAGCTTCTCATCCAGGTGGCCGGACGTGCTGGACGCGGCGAACTCAAGGGTGAGGTGTTTGTGCAAACGCATGCCCCGCACAGCCCGGCGATCCAGTTTGCGCGGCACAATGACTTCGAAGGATTTGCCGATCAGGAGCTGGAGCATCGCCGAGCCTTCCAGTATCCGCCTTACAGCCACATGCTGCTGATCAGCAGCCGGGGAAAGCATGAAGCTCAGGCTGAATTCACGCTTCAAACGCTCCACAAGCGCCTCCAGCAGGGCCTGCCCGAAGGCGTGGTGATGGGTGAGCCAACCCCTTCATCGCTGGCGAAGGCACATGGACAGTTCCGCTTTCAACTCCTGCTCCGCACGCAGCGCATCCGCCCACTGGCAAGACACCTCCAGAGCGTCGTGGATTCCACCGCGCTACCGCCAGACGTTATCGTCACCTGGGATGTTGATCCAGTAAGCCTCTCCTGATGCCCTACGAGGCACAAAAAACTGCTCCGGCCTCTCACAAGGCTCGGAGCAGTTTCAGATGGTTTCCAGATTTACTGCGCGTTCACCCAGTCGATGGCGGCGCGGCAGATTTCCCAGAAGCTGCCGTGCTCCAGGCTGGCTCCGCCGACAAGGGCGCCGTCCACGTCCTTCTGGCTGATCAATTCAGCCATGTTGCCGGGCTTCACGCTGCCGCCGTACTGGATGCGGATCTTCTGAGCAGTGTCTTCGCCAAACATGTCGGTGAGGACCTTGCGGACAAAGGCGTGGGCCTCCTGCGCCTGCTCGGGGCTGGCGGTGCGGCCGGTGCCGATGGCCCAGACGGGCTCGTAGGCGATGACGCAGTCAAGCACACGGCGAGCGCCGACTTCGGCGAGGGATTCGCGCAGCTGGCTTTCCAGCACCTTCTCGATGAGGCCGCCGTCGCGCTCCTCCAGGGTTT
>CALDGV010000362.1 GCA_937941745.1 uncultured Prosthecobacter sp.
CCTGATCGAAATCATCCGCCGCTATCACATCACGCTTCCACCGCCTCTCGCAGTCTTGCTGAAGACAATCATCGTGCTGGAAGGCACCAGCCGACGATTCAGCCCAGAAGTCAGCCTGGCCGAACTGATGCAGCCCTTCTGTCAGCGCATGGTCCTGCGCCGGCTTTCCCCCGGACGGATGGTGCGGAGGGCACGGCGCACGTATCGCGACTGGGATCGGCTAATCACCCTGCTGCCAAGAGATCTGGCTGATCTTCTGGCAAGGTTTCGTGACGGCACGCTGACTGTCCATCTGGATCACCGTCATCTCGATCCGATCGTCAACAGACTGGTGCTTGGAGTGCTCACCGCCGCGATTTTTTTGGGCTCCTCCCAGCTTTGGAGCAGCGAGGCCAGACCGCTCGCCTTCGGCATCTCCATCTTCGGGCTGCTCGGTTACCTGCTGAGTGTGTTTTTAGGATGGCGTCTGCTGCGTGCCATCCGCAAATCAGGCAACATCAATTCCAAAGACTGACACCACCGTGTTGTGCTCGTGTGGCAATGATCGTGAATTCCATCCGTTTTTCCTTCACCTGAAATGCCCATCCTCACCCGTCGCCAAATTCTTCAGCAGGCAGGAGCCGGCTTTGGCTCGCTCGCCCTGCATTCCCTGCTCGGGGCTGACGGGCTCCTAGGCGGGAACAACCCGCTGACACCCAAAGCACCGCATTTCGCTCCCAAGGCCAAATCCGTCATTTTTCTGTTCATGTACGGCGGCCCCTCGCATGTGGACCTTTTTGACCCGAAGCCACAGCTGGTGAAATGGCATGGCAAGCCCATCCCGGTCTGGAAGAAGGAAGACGCCTTCATGGGCGGAAAAACCAAAAACGTGGCAATGCAAAGCCCCTACCGTTTTTCCAGGCATGGCGGCTCAGGCATCGAGATGGCGGAAGTCTATCCCAATCTAGCTCGCCACGCAGACAGCCTGTGCGTGATCCGCTCGATGCATGCGGAAAGCAACAATCATGGTCCTGCCCTTTTCCAAATGAACTCAGGATTCATTCAGGCCGGCAGGCCCAGCATGGGTTCCTGGGTGACCTATGGACTCGGCTGTGAGAGTGAGAACCTGCCTGCCTTCGTCGTGCTTTTGGACAAGCTCGGAGCACCGGTCAATGGCGCGATGAACTGGTCCAACGGCTTCATGCCTGCAGCCTATCAAGGGGTGCCTTTCCGCAGCAACGGAGAAGCAATCGCTTACTTGAGTTCTCCCCAGGGCGTGAGTGCCCGCCAGCAGCGAGTCCGGCTGGACCTGTTGAAAAAATGGAATCATGACTATGCCCTCGCGAATCCCGCCGAATCAGAACTCGCTGCCCGGCTAAACGCCTACGAGCTGGCTTACCGGATGCAGATGAGCGCGTCCGAATGCACAGATTTAAGCCGGGAGCCTGCAAGTGTCCGCAAAATGTATGGCCTGGACCATCCTGTTACCGCCCACTTCGGGCGTAACTGTCTGCTGGCACGCAGGCTAGTTGAGCGCGGAGTGCGCTTCATTCAGGTTTACAGCGGAGGGAATGAAGGTCCCAAAGCCTGGGATGCCCATGACGATCTCAAAAAGAACCATGACCTCCATTGTGCTGAAACAGACGGGCCGATTGCAGCACTTCTGGATGATTTGAAAATCAGCGGATTGCTGGATTCTACCTTGGTCGTCTGGGGAGGCGAATTCGGCAGGTCTCCGGTGGCTGAAAATGGGAAGGGTCGCGACCATCACCCAAAGGGGTTCACCATGTGGATGGCAGGTGGCGGTATCAAAGGTGGCCAGACCTATGGAGCCACCGATGAGTTCGGTTACGCTGCCATCGAAAACAAGGTCTCCGTGCCAGACATGCATGCCACCATGCTGCACCTTCTTGGGCTGGATCATGAATTGCTTACCTATCGTTTCATGGGACGTGATTTCCGTCTCACTGATGTCAGTGGAAGCGTTCTCAGGGATCTCATCGCCTGACGTGTCTCGGCGAAAACTGCCGATGGAACCGGAGTACCAGAAAGGGATCCATGCATAAAAAAGCCGCGACACTTATGATGTCGCGGCTTCCATGTATTTGATTCAGACGCTCTTATTTGCCTGCTCCGCCGGAGTTAGCCCAGACAGGAGTGGTATCTTTCCAGGGCTTAGGATGCACCCCAGGGCTGTGAACGGTAATCATCTGGCGATCCCAGATAGCAGGCTCGCTGGCGATCTTGGAAAGGCCGCGACGATTGGAGTCATCAAGTTCCATCGTCACAATGATCGCACCACCAGGCTGAGTCACGGAAACACCTTCCACGAACACACGCTCAGGGGGAACGCTGTTGGCGTAAGGCCATTCGACACGACGACGGGCAGGGTCGGCGGAGTCAAGAAGCAGATACTTCTTGGTATGATCAAGCCAGACCAAAACACGACCGCAGGCCGCAACTTCATCTTCGAAAGTGGCAAACTTGCCGCGGCGATGGCCCAGATTGACACCACGAATTTCAAGACTAGCCACCAACATGTGGAAAGGCATGCGAACCTTCGGTTCACCGACCGTCACATTGCGATCAGCATTCGGCTGGCAGGTAAGAAGAAGCTTGGTCATTTCACCCGCTCCGACCACAAGGCCATAAGGGTTGAACTTGGGCTCTTTGCCCATCAGTGCGTCTTCACTGTCGATCTTCTTGCTGTAATTGACGTCTCCTTCGATCTTCACGCGGCCCATGTAAGGACTCACGGGGTTTGATTGATACCAGTAGGCACCGGGATAGCCAAAGCCGAATCCAGGCCCCCACGCACCCCATCCAGGTCCATAGCCAGACCAAACGGGAGGACCCCAGATACCAACCTGGGCTTGA
This sequence comes from uncultured Prosthecobacter sp., assembly GCA_937941745.1. Taxonomy (GTDB): domain Bacteria; phylum Verrucomicrobiota; class Verrucomicrobiia; order Verrucomicrobiales; family Verrucomicrobiaceae; genus Prosthecobacter. The sequence continues at coordinate 2,857 of CALDGV010000362.1, forward strand.
GCAGATGTTGCGGAGCAACCAAGGCCCACAACCGCGAGGATGAGTACTGCAAGTGTTTTCATTGTTTCTGTTTGTGGATGAGCGTTAATACAAACTGCGGAGCAAAATTAAAGCATGATCGGCTCCAAGTGCCAATATCTTCTTTAGTTTTTTTACGGCAGCGGTTTTTGTGAACAACTAGGTCACAATCGGATGATCATTCAGTTTCGCAGACCGAATGGTTAACTCTGAATTTTTCCAGGTTCCAGAGCTGCCACGCGTTCCTTGAGCTCTTTTCCCGGCTTGAATCTCACCACACAGCGGTCTGGGATTCGGACTTCCGCCTCTGGCTTGTTGGGATTGCGGCCGACTTTAGCCTTGGCAACGCGCACTTCAAAAGTTCCGAAAGTGCGGAAAGTCACGTCATGCCCTTCGGCGAGTTTTCTGCCCATGAGGTCAAGAAATGCCTCAATGAGGGATGAAACATCAGATTGGGTCTGTCCTGTCTGGTCACTCAGATCGGACACGATTTCTCGCTTGGTGATGGTAGCCATGTTTTCCGGGGGGGTAAGCTCTGATGGCTTCTTATGGGGAATTCGCAAGCCAATCCTGAACCTACGCTGACTCACCCTTCGATACTTGCGAACCACCCAATAAATCCCCTGTCACTTCCTGGGCGGTTTTGAAATGCATCTTTGCTAGCTGGCCCAGGCCTGCGTGACCAGATTTTTCAAAAATGACCTTCGCCTCAGCTTTGACCTGGCTGGAGACGCCTTTGGACAGTTTCACGCCGAGATTTGTGCCTGTCTGCTCGAGCCATCTCACAAAACGTTCTCTTGCGAGGATTGATGCTGCGGCCACAGCAGGATCACTTTCCGCCTTGGTGCGTTGAACGAGGTTGATGCTGCGTCCACGGGTCTGGAGGGCGCGCTGAAGCACCGCAGGGTTCGCAAACTGGTCCGAGACGGCCCTTGGACAGTCCGGCACACGTTCGAGGAGGGTTTCGATGACCTTGGCGTGCCCCCAGGCGAGCAGGCGGTTCAAGTTCCCGAACTTGGCATAGAGCTCATTGTAGCGTGCCGGGGTGATCTGGATGACTTCCCAATGGAGGCCTGGGATGCGACGGATGGCGTCTGCCACCTGCATGATCTTGGCATCACTGCTGATTTTCTTGCTGTCCACCGCACCGGCCTCACGCAAGGCCCGCGCAGCAGAAGGATCCACATAAACGCCTGCAATCACCAGCGGACCGAAGAAATCCCCCTTACCACTCTCATCCACCCCGATGTGTGGCTGGAACATTTCGGGGTGAAGCACCTCCTCATACCCTAATTCAGCCGCACCCAGCACCTGCGGTTCCAGCAGATGGGTCACAAACTCCTCCGTCTCCTTTCCCTGCACCACCACCTTGGGCCCCTTTTCATAGACAAGCACGTTCACCTTGCCGCGAGAGGCTGCATAGAGGCAGTAGGGCTTGGCCTCAAAGCTCCAGCCAGCCTCCTGCAGAAGCCGACGCAGTTTCTGGGCCTGCTCCGAAGTAAGTGGCTTGGTATAAGTGGTCAGAGGCGCAGGCATCACGAAGAAAAAAAGTGTCGGCGAAGAGCGACAAAGGCACAAAGGCCAAGGCCACTGATCGCAAACCAGTCGCCAAAACGGGCATAGAGCGTCATTTCACCTCGGACAGGCACCTTCACCTCCCCAGGAAGGCATCCTTCGATCAAGGTGCTGCCCGTTTCAGGGTCGGCGAGCTGGTGGGTGATGGTGCCCAGTGGGTCAATGAAGCAGGTGACGCCTGTGTTCGTGGCACGCACCATCGGCCGTCTTAGCTCGATCGCCCTGAACTTGGCATTCACAGCATGCACTTCCATCTGCTCACTTTGCAAAAACCAGCCGTCGTTGGTGATGTTGACGATCATCTGCGGGCCGGGACGGGCAAAACGCCGCGCCAGACGCCCAACCGTGTCCTCAAAGCAGATCAGGGGAATGATGCCCACTTCGGGTTCTTCAAGCTGCAGCGGCTCCGTGCTGGTGCCGGCAGCGAAATCTCCTGGGATCACTCCGCGCAGCAATGAAAAAGGCAGGTGGTCGCCAAACGGCAGATACTCACCAAACGGCACCAGATGGACTTTGTGATGCTCCTGACGGTGACCAAAGCCTCCCCGGAACAGCACGGCGGAGACATGGCCTCCGCGCCCCTCCCGGTCCGCTGAATCGTAGATTTCCGTGCCCGTGAGTAGACTGAAATCTCCACTTTTCAGCAGCGCATCGAAGTAGGTTTCGTGCTTCGGCAGCCCCCAGCGCTCAGGTTGGCCGTGCAGGTGCACGGGCAGTGCGCTCTCTGGCCAGATCACGAGGTCCAGTGGTGTCTTACCCTCCCGGGCTGTGCCATAAAGCCGGGTCAGCTGGTCCAGCCGCTCATAAACCTGGGGGGCCAGACGGCCGCTCCAGGCATCCACCTGCGACACGTTAGGCTGCACCAGCAAGGTGCGCACGACCACCTCGGCCGAGCCTTTTTCAAGAACACGCAGCATGCCATAGCCAGCGGTGGAAAGCAGCACCACCAGCGCCAGCGTGAAGTCCAGCCGGGTCCGGCAGGTGCCGGTGCCCCGATAAACGGCGACCTGACGCCGCAGGGTGTTCCAACCCGTGCCCACAAGCATTACCGGAAGGAAGGAAAGCCCCATCACACCGACGAGGTCTGCCGCTTGAATCACCACGCGGTTCTGATGCAGCCCTACACCCAGGCCATTCCAGCCGAAACCGGTGAAGACCGTCGTGCTGCGCAGCCATTCACAGGCTACCCACGCCGCTGCTGCGAGCAGGGTGCAGCGAAGCGATTCCCAGGTGCTCGTCTGCCAGCTTCCCTGCAGCAGCTTGGCTTCATCGGGACAGGCATGGTGGCGCACAAACCATCCCCACAGGCCTGGATAAAGGGCGCAGTAACCTGCCAGTCCGAGCACTGCGCCAGCCCCCATGAGCTCGGGTCCGAAACCCACCCAGCCATGGTCCACCGCACCAGCAATCACCCGCGAGGAATGCCTCACCCACGACAAGCTGGGGATGAAAAAGGCCAGTCCAGCCAGATAACCCGCCTTGAAGCCTGAAACCTTGAGGCGCGGGCTCCAAAGAACCCCCAGCAGGGGCAGCAGGCAGACCCAGACCACCCATTCCTGATTCCAGGGTGGAAATCCAAACACAAGAAGTCCGCCGCTCAGCAGCGGCAGCAGGGTGGTGAAGCCTGGAAACTTGGGCAAAGGCACACGCCAGATAACGTCGAATCCGCCTCGGCAAAACCGCAAACTTGCGTTCGCCTCACAGCGTCTTGTCAATCAGCAGCGACGCCGAACGCCGTGGGTTCACATGAAATCCGTTGATGCCTGCACGAATGCGTTTGGCACGGTCCACACAGGCCTCGGCTTTCTGAAAATCCCCGGTGGCTTTGTACACAGCTCCCAGGTTGATGTAAGTTTGTGAAAGGTCCGCAGGATCGAGCTGGTCGTGTGCCAGGCTCTGGCGGATGCCCAGGGCACGTTCATGCATCACCTGAGCGCGCTCAATGTCCATGTTGGCGTAATAGAGCACGCCGAGATTGTTGAGCACACTGGCGACCCGAGGGCTTTCCTCTCCATCCGCCTGACGGAAAGTATCCAGGGCTTCCTGGTAATACTGCTCGGCCTTTTTAGCATCACGCAGGCCTTTGAAAATCATCGCCAAGTTGTTCTTGATGGTGGCGACCTTGTCGTTGTTCTCCAGTCCGGCTTCTTCAGCGATCTTCAGGGCCTTTTCATAAAATTCAGCAGCCTTGTCCATGCGACCCCAGCGATCGTAGAGGTGCGCCAGCAGGCTGTGGATGCCGCAAAGAAGGTCGGGGTCGGGTTTTTTGAGCTCCTGGGCGCGGAAAAGCGCTTCACGATACAGGGACTCCGCCTTGCGGAATTCACCCTCCTTTTGCCGCAGGTCCGCGAGGACGCTGATCTGCTCCACCAGCTGGCCAATCCGCGTTGGATCGCGATAAGCGAGACGCCTCACCTCCTCGACACTACGTGAGGCGGAAAGGATCTGGCGCTCAAGATTGGGATCCATGATCAGGGAAGGTTCAGGGCCGCAAGCAACACAGACTTCACAGCCACCAGTTTCGCAAGGCTAGCTGGCGTCGCGGTAGGATTTGGCAAGGTTGGAGATCGCATCCCGCGCACTCGCCATCATGTCCCGGGAAACTCCGGCGGCTTCATACCAGTGCGTGTAGGCATGGTTGTCGAACATGATGTCAAACTGGCTGACCAAGCGCTCGAAAACAGCAGCGATCCCCGTGTGGTTCACCAGGGCGAGCCCGCTGGAGGCAAAGCCTTCAGGAGCCGTCTCGGCCACACCGAGCTTCAGCCCGCCCGCAGCCGGCATGTAGCTGGCAAAATTCAGCCCTTTCCGGATGCTCGCCATGTTTTCATCAACCTCTTTCTGCTTCACATCGCCTCGGAAAAGAGCGCTGGCGGCAAGATAAACCCCCTGCTGCCAGTCGATGGCAGCCGTGAAGTTATCCTGGGAGAAAGTTTCTCGGGCAAGATCCGGAAAGTTGATGCGGACCTGGCCCTCCTGGCCGGCAGCACGCATCGGGGCGAAGCTGGCGGTGAAGAAATGGTTTCCAGGGAAAGGCACGAGGTTGGTGACGAACTCGTTCAAGTCCGTGTTCAGCTTGCCAGGGAACCGCAGCGACGCCGTGACGCTGCTCATGATCAGCGCAACGATGTGGTTGAGGTCCATGTAGTTCGGCGCGCGGTGCAGCTTGGCCTTGGCAATCCGGAACAGCGCCTCGTTGTCGAGCACGACGGCGGCATCGGCATGATCTAGGATGCGCTGGAGAGTCAGGATGGCGTTGTAGGGCTCAACGGCGGAATCGCTGATGAGCGGCGATGGCGCGACCGAGAAGGTGAAGATCTTCTTCTTTGGATAGGACTGCCGCAGCCGCTCCAGAATCAGCGAGCCGAGGCCCGAACCTGACCCACCACCAATCGAATGCGTGATCAGGAAGCCTTGAAGGCCCTTGGTTTTCTCGACGGCGTTGTCGATGACGTTCATCACCTGGTCGATGACGCGCTCGCCCTCGACATTGTAGCCGCGGGCCCAGTTGTTGGCAGCACCCGGGATCTTTCGGACGATGCAGCTTTCATCAAAGAGCTGGGACATCTCACCACTCTCGATTCGTGCAATCACGCCAGGCTCGAGGTCCACCAGCACGGCACGTGGGACATATTTGCCATCCCTGATCTTGTGAAAGAAGACCTCCAGGTTCGCATTGTTCGCGACACTGGAACCGTCTTTGGGCGTGCCCTGCTCGGTAAGCCCGTGCTCACGCAGGATAAGCCGCCAGAAGCGATCGGCGATCTGGTTGCCGCACTGGCCGATATGAATGCTCAGAATCTCTCTCACTGGGTCTCCTCCGGGATGTTTGCTTTGAAGTTCGGGTTACAAATGGGATGTGCCGGGCGTTCGGAACTCAGCGCCGGTCCACAAGATCACGCAGGCTGACGGAAGGCGACCTGCGGGCCTCTTCGCTGCCGGCCGAATGACGTCCTGCCGCAGCGCCCTCGTCCTGGGTCTTGGCCTTGGCGCCACTTTCTTCGGCCACCTGGTAGCTCTGGATGAGCTCCTGAGCGGAGGCCCGGAAGGCCACGATCTGCTCCTCGTTCATGCCCTCGTTCAGATACCAGTTGGCGAAGGCCTTGCGCTGCCAGAGCTTGTCAAAATTGTGGCAGATCCGGTCCAGCACGCGGGCGATTTCAGTGTTGTTTGCCAGGAGCACCATGCTCTTGCGGTGGGAGATGCCGCTCTGCTCCACATAGCCAATCTTGAAGGCGGTGGGGATCCAGTAGGTGAGCGGAAGCTGCTCACGCATCGCGGCGAGGGAGGCATCCGCCAGAGGCTTGTCCTCCATGATGCCGCGGTAGAGTACGGCGGTGGAAAGGAACCGGCCCTCCATCGGCGAGCAGGCGGCAAAGACACTGCCGTTGTCAAAGAGGCTCTTGATCATGTCCTCGATGCCCATCTCCTCAAACTTGCTGCGGTCCGGCGGAGTCAGAGGCGCAAAGGCACACATCAGGAAGTGCAGGCTGGGCTGAGGAACGAGGTTCGTCAGCAGTTCACGCAGGCTGATTTCCACGGTCAGGAAGCCGCTGAAGCGCATCGAAGCCGTGATGCCAGCCAACGCCTCGGTGATGAGCAGGTTCAGATCATCCACGGTAGGGCTCTCAATGTTCCATTTCCGGTGGGCGAGCTCGAAAAGCGCCTCATTGTCAAAAATCAGGCAGGCATCCGCGGTGCGGCGGAGGCAGTTCAGGGCGAAAACGGTGTTGTAAGGCTCCGTGACCACGCTGGAGACCTGTGGGGAGGGCAGCACGGCACAGCTCAGCACCGGAGCCTCAGGGTATTTCTCCTTGATGGATTCGATCAAAAGCGATCCAAAGCCTGATCCAGTGCCGCCACCCGTGGCATGGATGACGATGATGCCGCCCACGTTGTCACACTTGTCGATCTCGTAGGTCACCCGGCTCATCACCTCCGGCAGCACCTCGCGGCCAGCACCCGAATAGCCCACGGCGAAATTGCCTCCCGCGCCTTCCGTTCGGCTGATCAGGTTGGCAGGATTGAAAAGAGAACCCGTGGTGGCCTTGACGTTGTCAATCACACTGGGTTCGAGATCCACCATGATGGCACGGGGCACATAGCTGGAGCCCGATTCGCCAAGCTGGGAAAAAAAGGAGCTCCAGTTGCCTCGTGGGCTGGTTCCCTGGGCGACAGAACCCGACATCGGATCAATGCCATGCTCCTGGCAGATGGTTTTCCAAAAAGATGTGGCGATCTGGTTACCAGCCTGGCCGATGGAAATGACGATAGTGTTGTTGACCTTCATCCGGGTTAATTCGGTTTTTCAGATTTGATTTATTATGAGTGAAAAAAATCGCAAGAATAGTTCCTGAGTCGCAGAGAATTAAGGGCCTAGCGGCCACTCAGAAGTGCGAAAACCGCTGCAAAGCGGTCTTTTGAACCTGATTTGCAAGGGCAGAACCTACCCTGGAAAATGTAACCGGGCCGCTCCCAGGCATTCAATCAAAAATCAGACGGTCACAGACCTCCACAGCCCGGATTTTTCAAAAAATCAGGCGGCTCAATGGTTTTCCCCATCACAGAGGGCGTTCTCAGCCCTGCGCCAGCGCCTGTTCGATGTCGGACCAAAGATCCTCCACGTGCTCGATCCCGACAGAAAATCGGATCAGGCCATCTGTAATGCCAGCCTCAAGCCTGACCTCACGAGGAACAGAGGCATGAGTCATGGTCGCAGGATGGCAGACCAGGCTTTCAATGCCGCCCAGACTCTCCGCCTGGGTGAAAAGGCGGAGCCGCCGGATAAAGGCCAGCGCCCCCTCCTGGGTATGACCAAAGTCAGCGAGCATCATGCCGCTGCCACCGGTCATCTGCCGACGGGCCAGTTCATGCTGAGGATGGCTGGGCAGGAAGGGATAGCGTACAGATTTGACCCGCTCATGGGCTTCCAGCCGGTGAGCCAGCTCCAGCGCGTTCGCATTATGGCGCTCCATGCGGATGGCCTCCGTCTTCACCCCACGGGAAGTGAGCCAGGTGTCGAAGGGACTGGGCTGCAGGCCCAGGGCCTTCTGGGCGAAGATCATCTTCTCCTGCCATTCGTCACTGTTGCTGCACACTGCGCCACCGAGGGCATCCGAGTGTCCGTTGGTGTATTTTGTCGTGCTGAGCAGGGAAAGGTCGGCACCAAGATCCAGCGGCTTTTGGAGCAGGCTGGAAGCGAAGGTGTTGTCCACCACCACGGCTGCGCCCACCCGGTGCGCCACCTCTGAAAGAGCCTGAATGTCGAGGATCTTCAGGAGCGGGTTGGTCGGTGATTCCAGCCAGAGAAGCGCAGGCTTCAGTTCCGTGATCAGGCGATAATTCTCCGGATCCGCGAGATTCACATACTGAATGTTCACACCAAACTTCCTCAGCACACGCTCAAAGAGCCGGTAGGTGCAGCCATAGATGTTCTGCTCGGAGACGATGGTGTCGCCAGCCTTGAGACCCGAAGCGATCGCCGTGATGGCGGATACCCCGCTGGCAAAGACCGTGCAGTGACGCGCATTTTCCAGGCTGGCGAGAGTCGTCTGGAGATTGCGAAAGTTTGGACTGCCGCTGCGGGTGTAGTCAAAGCTGCCCGGGTTCCCCGTCTCGAAGGTCGAGGTCATGTAAATGGGCGGAATGACCGCGCCAGTCTCGCTGCGATAATCCTGCCCCACATGGATGGCGCGAGTTTCAAAGCGGGCGTCGGCGGGCACAGTGGGATCGTCTCTCATGATGGGGAGCGCATTCAATCATGCCGCGCAGCACTTGCAAGACATGCGCAAACCCCGTGTGTCTGCAGCCATGCCGGCGGGGAAGGCTGGAAATCCTTGAGCAAACAGAAGCTCTGTTTGCGTTTTGGGCATCCCGCCTCATCATTTCTCCCGAAGTTTGCTGGCTGTAGCAGTCTCTCATGAGCCCTCACCTCAAGAAATCATCGCCTCTTTCCCGCCTTGGACGTGGGATGGTGGTGATTGGGCTTTGCCTCTCCATCGGGCTGCAATGGGCGGCGATTCAATCCGTGGCCTGGATGAGCATGGCGGTGAGTTATTCCGTGGAGAAGGGCTCCGTCGTGGAAGGTCTGAGCGACACCTTCGATGGCGACCATCCCTGCCCTCTTTGCAAAGTCGTCGAAAAAGGCATCGAGGCCGGCAACGAATCCAAGGATGGGCAGACAGCCCCCGAGAAGACCAAGGAGATGAAGCTCACGCTCGCCCTGGTCAGCATCCCTCAGTTTGTGTTTCCTTCCGTGGAGGCCACTTCCTGGAGCACGACCTCCAGCCGCGCCATCACACTCAGAGAGCGCCCTGTGACGCCGCCTCCTCAGCTCAGTTGAGCAGAGCTTGAGTTCCCAGCCTGGGTCGCCGCCATCATGCGGTCTCACTCATGTCATTGCAGCAGGTTCCAGCACGCCTCCGGGTGGTGCCTCTGACTGCGGATGAGGCCCGATAAAGCTGAAAAAGCATCCGCCTGCGTCTCGAACACGCGGCCTGCATCTGGACGCCAAGCCCTGCACTGCGCCCACGCCTTTCCCGGATCATCGGGAGGGCGCTTCCAGCTAGTGGCTGCCCTCCTTTCCGGGCGCTCCTGTCCGGCTGTTTCCGGATGGGAGCGACAGCACCTGGAATCCCAGGCTCCCAAGGTCCGCCCAGCTCCCGCCATCAGGCTTCAGAGTCCCCCCCACCCTCCAAAAACCTTCTTTTCATGTCTCCAACATCTCTTCTCGCAGCTGGCTTCACCGCCGCTGCGGCCCTCGCTTCAGCCCAGGACGGCGCACCCGCCGATGCCCTGACCAAAGGCCAGCAGGTTTACATGCAGGTCTGCTTTGCCTGCCATCAACCCACCGGTCTGGGCCTGCCCAACATGTTCCCGCCGCTGGCGGGCTCCGACTGGATCGCCGCCGCGAAGCCCGACCGCCTCATCCGCATGGTGCTGCACGGCATCACCGGCCCGATCAAGGTCAACGGCCAGCCCTTCGCCACACCGGCGCCGCTCATGCCGCCGCAAGGCACCGCCTTGAGCGATGAACAGATCGCCGATGTGCTCACCTATGCACGTCACCAGTTCGGCAACAAAGCCAGCGCTGTCACCCCCGGCCAGGTGAAGGCCATTCGTGAAGCCGAGAAAGCCCGCACGGCCATGTGGACGGAGGCTGAGCTGGAAAAAATCAGCGTGCACTGACCTGCCATGAACCAGCCGACCCCTGCTCCGGAAGCCAGCACGCCTGAATTCAATCCGACCCGGTTTTGGGTTCGGATCGCGCTGATCATCGGTCTGGTGGTCGGCTTGAGCCTCTTTTATGGCCGCTACCTGAACCGGATGCTGCCCAAGCCGGAACTGCCGGTCTTTGCCACCATTCGCGAGGATCTCACCGCCACCGAACGCAGCGGCAGGCAGGTGAGGTTTTCCGAGCTGAAGGGCAAGGTCGTCGTCGCCGCCTACCTCTACACGCAGTGCCCGCACGGCTGCGCCGCCGTCACAGCGCAGCTGCAGAAGCTCAATCAGGAATTCGCCACGCATCCGGGCCTCCAGCTCCTCTCCGTGGCCATCCAGCCGGAGCGCGACAACGTGGCCCTGCTCAAGGCTTACGCGGAAGCCGTTGGTGCCACGGAAAAATCACCCTGGTGGTTCATCACGGGAGAGCGGCAGAAGCTCTGGGATTTCATGACCCAAGAGGTCGGGATGACCCCCGCCAAGGTCATCCCCGTGGATGAACGCATCACGCCAGACGACGAGTACGAGCACGACCTCCGCATCGCCCTCATCGACGAGCAGGGCCGAGTGCGCGGCTACTACGCCGTCTTTCACCCGCAGACC
>CALDGV010000363.1 GCA_937941745.1 uncultured Prosthecobacter sp.
GGACGCGCCGTGGGCAATCAGATCATCCGCTGCCGTGTGGCTTTCGAGCTGAACGACGTCAACGAATGCCTGATTGAAGGCAATGAAGCCCGCGAATGCAGCATCGGTCTCAACCTCTGGCGCTGGTGCACACAGCCTGAGCTGAATGAAGGCAATGTGATCCGCAACAACGCCTTCAGCTCCATCACTGGAAATGCAGTCCAGACTGGCAAAGGCACGGCGAAAAACCGCTTTGAAGGCAATGAAATCCAGGGAGTGGGCCGCCATGGGTTTTCCATCTCTGGAGAAGGCCAGATCCTGCGGAACAACACGATCCAGGAGGTGAAAATGAAGCCCGTCAGCCTCAATGAAGGTCGGCATGACGTGCTTCCCGCTCCGGGAAATTGATGCTTGAGGGCTCGTGTGGAGGCCGTTAGAAGCGCGCCATGCGCCTCCTGACCGCCGCCTCCATCTTCTGCCTTATCGCCACATCGCTCCAGGCAGACACACCGCGCCCGAAGCCCGAACGTTTTGCCAAGGACATCGCCGCCTTCGCGGCCCAGGAACCAGAGAAAGGCGGCATTGTCTTTACGGGCAGCTCCAGCATCCGCCGCTGGACAACGCTGAAGGCCGACTTCCCGGATCTGCCGGTGCTCAACCGCGGCTTCGGCGGCAGCGTGGCACATGATCTGACAGTTTATGCCGACACTGTGGTTTATCGTCACGAGCCCAAGATCCTCGTGACCTACACGGGCAGCAATGACCTCAACGCCAAGCTCAGCGTGGATGAGGCCTTCAGCGACTACATCCAGTTTCTCAACCTGGTGCATGAGAAGCTTCCGGAGACCAAGGTCATCCTCACTTCCGTGAAGATCTCCCTGAAACGTGAGGCTCAGATTCCGCAGGTGCATGCACTGAACGGAAGGCTGAAGGCATGGGCGGCTGACAAGGCCTGGGTGCGCTACGTGGACTGTGACAGCTATCTGGCCGATGCCAGTGGCAAGCCGATCCGCAGCTACTTTGTGGATGACCTGCTTCATCTGAGCCCCTCCGGCTATGCCAAATGGACCGAAATCCTCGGTCCGGTGCTGCGTGAAGAATGGGCCAAGGTGACGAAGCCCTGAGCTATGACCCAGGCAAACTTTGCATCACAAAGTTTCTGCTTGCAGGCATCACTTTATGCCACAAAGTGACTTCATGAGCACTCAGCAAGCCGCCCTGGAAAACCTTCGCGTGATCCGCTCCCTCATGGAGAAAGCCCATATTTATCGGGCGGTGTCCGGGCAGGCAGCCGTCTTTGGCGGCCTGATGGCCGTGGTCTATGCAACCCGCCAGGGACTGATCACCACCAAGGCTGGAGCTCTTTCCGCCGAGGAACTGTTTCTGTCCGGCTGGCTGAGCCAGTTGCTCGCTGTGGCCGTGTTCAATGGTGTCACCCTCTACCGTGAGGCCCGGCGGCGAGGTCAGCCCTTTGTTTCGCAGGGCATGAAAACCGCCCTCCGGGCCCTGCTGCCGCCTTTGCTGGTCGGCGGGGTGGTGGGGATCGGGCTGGTGGTTTACCTCCACAACCTAGTTCTGGCGGCCTTGGTCTGGATCCTTTGCTACGGTCTGGCCCTGCTGGCGACCGCCAGTTTTTCACCGCGCTCGCTGGTGCGGCTGGGATGGGCTTTTGTCATCAGCGGTCTGGCTCTGTTTCTGGTCTGGGCGTCAAATGGCGACATCCGCCTTCTGACCGATGACCTCGCACCCGCCAGCCTTGCGATGGGACTTACCTTCGGCCTGCTGCATCTTGTCTATGGCATTGCCGTCCTGGCTGGCAAAAAACCCGAGCCCCTGCCTGCGGAATGATCGACTTCGACCAGATCGACAAAACGATCCACGAGAAGGCCCGGTTGTCCATCATGACGCTGCTGGCCAGCCGTGGAGAGTGGTCGTTTCAGGACCTTAAGGCCGAGCTGGGCATGAGCGATGGCAATCTCATCACCCA
>CALDGV010000364.1 GCA_937941745.1 uncultured Prosthecobacter sp.
GTGGAGGATGCCGTGCATCCCACGGAGCTTCTCGCCACGATCTACCACAGCGTCGGCATCGACCCTGAGACCATCGTTTACAATCACCTCAACCAGCCTCGTGAACTGGTGAAGGCGAAGCCGGTGACCAAGCTCTTTGCCTGATGCCGTCATGAATCTGCCACGTCGTTGGGCCGCGTTCATCGCCGCCGGGCTTGCCACGTGGGCATGCGGAGCAGAACCCTCCCCGATCGACTGGGCCAAAGCCCGGCAGCACTGGTCCTTTGTGCCGCCGAAAGCCCAGGCAGTGCCTGCGGTGAAGGAAGCCGCATGGCCTCGGCAGCGGGTGGACCATTTCATCCTGGCCCGGCTGGAGAAAAAAGACCTCACGCCTTCGCCAGAAGCGGAGCCACGCACCCTGCTGCGCCGCGTGTTTTTCGATCTCACCGGACTTCCTCCCACGCCCGATGAAGCCCGGGCTTTCCTGGCCGATTCGCGGCCGGGAGCCTATGAAAGGCTGGTGGACGATCTTCTCGGACGCAGGGCGTTTGGAGAGCGGATGACCTCGCTATGGCTGAATCTGGCCCGCTACGCTGAGGATCAGGCGCATCAGGTGGGCAGCAACACCTCGCTCAACTTTCCGAATGCCTGGCGCTACCGTGACTGGGTGGTGGCGGCCTTCAATGCGGACCTGCCCTACGACCAGTTCATCCGGAAGCAGCTCGCCGTGGATCTGCTCGAACCCCAGAACAAGGCGGATCTGCCTGCGCTTGGTTTTCTCGGCCTCGGCCATAAGCTCTACGCCCGCAGCCGGCTCGACGTGCAGGCGGAGGAATGGGCGGAGCAGGTGGACACGGTGTCGCAGACCTTCCTCGGCCTCACCGTGGCCTGCGCGCGCTGTCATGACCACAAGTTCGACCCCATTTCGACCCGGGATTACCACGCCATGGCCGGCGTGTTTGCCTCCGTGAAGAAGGTGAGCCTGCGACCGGATGGCAAGGACGAGGATGAGAAGATCAATGCGGACAAGGTCGATCCGGGCACCGTGCACATCGTGCGGGATGAGAATCCGCGCGACCTGCCAATCTACCAGCGCGGCGACGTGGAGTCTCCAGGTGAACTGGCACCGCGCGGCTGGCTGCAGGTGCTCAGCAGGGACGAGCCGGTGAAGTTCCAGCAGGGCAGCGGTCGCGCCGAACTTGCCAGGCTCATCGCCGACCCCGCCAATCCACTGACCGCACGTGTGCTGGTGAACCGCATCTGGGACATGCTTTTTGGCAGGCCGCTCGCACGCACGACCAGCAACTTCGGAGCGATGGGCGATTCACCCACTCATCCCGAGCTGCTTGATGACCTCGCGCTGCGCTTCACGCAAAATGGCTGGTCCATGAAGCGCCTCGTGCGCGAGCTGGTGCTCTCCGCCACCTACCGTCAGAGCAGCCTTGGCAGCGCGGCAAATGCGCAGCTCGATGAAGCCAATGAGCACCTGTGGCGCATGAACCGCAAACGCCTGACCATCGAGCCTTTCCGCGATGCAGTGCTGGCGGTGTCGGGCACCTTGAACCCTGACGGCGGACGCTCGCTCGACCTCAACACGGCAGCCCACGACAAGCGCACGCTCTACAGCCAGATCAGCCGCAAGGAGCTGAACAAGACCCTCATGCTCTTCGACTATCCGGATGCCAATGTGCATGCCGCCCGCCGCTCGGAAAGCACCACGCCGACCCAGAAGCTCTTCGTGATGAACAGTGCGTTCATGATCGGGCAGGCCAGGCAGCTCGCCCAACGGCTCCAACAGCACTCCAGCGACGATGCCGCCCGCATCCGCTTCGCCTATGAGCTGCTTTTCACGCGCGAACCGTCGCGAGAGGAGGTGGAGATCGCCCAGAGCTTTCTTCAACAACCTTCCGCCGCAGGCCTGAGCCCCTGGGAGCAGTTCGCCCAGTCCCTGCTGGCCACCAATGAGATGCAGTTCGTGGATTGACGTGCTCTGGCCCGGCATGCGATTTTCGCGCCCGCCTTGGCTCTTTGCTCCAGAGCACATTCCGAACCCTCTCCACGCATGAAGCTGTTCTCACGCCTCGCCTTCCTCGCCGTTCTTACCTCCGCAAATGCCGAGGTGAAGCTGCCCTCCATCTTCACCGACCACATGGTGCTCCAGCGGGACAAAGCGGTGCCCGTTTGGGGCAAGGCCGCGCCGGGCGAGGAAGTCGTCGTCGAGTTCGCCGGGCAAAAGAAGACCGCGAAGGCTGATGCAGCCGGCAAATGGATGGTGAAGCTCGATCCCATGCCCGCGAACGCGGAGCCGCAGGTGCTCAAGGCGGGCAATGTGAGCGTGCAGGACGTGCTCGTGGGCGAAGTGTGGCTCGCCTCGGGGCAGTCGAACATGGAATGGGAGATGCAGATGAAGCCCGACTCGAAGGCTGACATCCCGAACACCACGCATCCGAACCTCCGCCTCATCGAGGTGCCAAAGACCACCGCGCTCACGCCGCAGGACGATGTGCCGACGAAATGGGCCCGCAGCTCGCCAGAGAGCGCCGCCACGTTTTCCGCCGTCGGTTACTACTTCGGCCTGAAGCTGCACGAGGAGCTCAAAGTGCCCATCGGCATCATCCAGAGCGCCTGGGGCGGCACGCGCATCGAGCCGTGGACCAGCATCGAGGGCTTTGATGCTGTGCCGGAGCTGAAAAGCTTCGTCGCCGATGTCCGCGCGAAACTTCCCGGCAGCGATGCTTACCGCACCGCGCATGAAAAGCACCTCGCCGCGGTCGCGCAGTGGCAGCAGGCCGTGAAGACCGCGTTGGAGAAAAAACAGCCCGTGCCAGCCATTCCCGGCCAGCCGCAGACGCTCACTGCGGGCGCGGGCACGCCCACCGCGCTTTACAATGCGATGATCCATCCGCTCGTGCCCTTCGCCATTCGCGGTGCCATCTGGTATCAGGGCGAGTCGAACCACAACGAAGGCTTCGTTTACACCGACAAGAAAAAGGCCCTGCTCGCCTCCTGGCGCAGCGTGTTTCAGCAGCCCGACCTGCCCTTCTACTTTGTGCAGATCGCTCCATGGCAATACGGCACCGAGGATGTCGAGATCCTGCCGCAGTTCTGGCAGGCACAACGGAAGTGCCTCGACATTCCGCACACCGGCATGGCCGTCATTACTGACATCGGCGAGATCCCGGACATCCATCCCGCGAAGAAAAAAGAAGTCGCCCGCCGCCTCTCGCTTTGGGCCATGGCAAAGACCTACGGCAAGAGCGACATCGACCCCAGCGGACCGCTTTACGCCAGCCATGCCATCGAAGGTGCCGCCATCCGCGTGAAGTTCGCCCACGCCGCCAGCGGACTCGCCTCACGCGATGGCAAACCGCTCACGCATTTCGAAATCGCCGGTCGCGATGGCCTCTTCCACGCGGCTGAGGCTCAAATCGATGGCGACGGTGTCGTTTTGACCTCCGCCAAGGTCCCGCAGCCTCGTCGTGCCCGCTTCGCGTGGAGCAAACTCGCCATCCCGAACCTCATGGACAAGGACGGCCTGCCCGCCACCGCCTTCCACACGCACTGGCCCGTCGATCCCGACCTCGGCGACAACTTTGCCAAAGGCTGCACGTGGACCAGCAGCGACAAAAACACCTACGGCTGGGACACCGGCCTCACTGACGGCTCCTGGGCCAGCTTCAATCCCAACAGCTACGCCACCGGCAACACGGACAAATTTCCGAAACACGTCACCGTCGACCTCAAGCAGCCGCGCACGCTGAATCTCATCCTCCTCGGCACCCCCGAGATCGGCTCCACCAAAACCGTCGCCATTTCCCTCAGCAGCGACGGCCAAACCTTCCGCGAAGTCGGCAAGCACGTCTTCCCCATCGCCAAATCCACCCGCGCCTCCATCTCCTTCCCCGACACCGAAGCCAAATTCATCCGCCTCACCTACCTCGACCACCACGCGCAGCAGGCTGGCGGCTTTCCGAATACCTTCGCCTTCACGACGGAGGTCGAGGCGTATCGGGTGAGGTGACACAAACCACCCACTCCGACCTGACCGCAGTCAGGCTTGGGAGGCGCAGCAAATCCAGGCAGCAAGATCGAGATATGTCTTGGTTGCTCTGAGCCGACCACAAAAGCGAGGGGCATGAAGCAAGAAAGTCGCTCAGGCGAACTTTGATACCTCCATGCTAAACGGAAGCACACCTTTCTCCCGCCGCGACGCCTTGCAGCGCCTTTCGGCTGGCTTTGGGGCGATCGGGCTGGCAGGAATGGTGGGAGCTGCTCCGAAGCAGCAGATCACGCCGAAGGCGAAGCGCGTGATCTTTCTCTTCATGAATGGCGGGCCGTCGCACATCGACACCTTTGATCCGAAGCCGGCGCTGAAGAAACAGGAAGGCCAGCAGCCCTCCGGAAAGCTCTACAAGGCACCCAAAACCAGCGGCTTCATGTCGTCGCCGCTGCGCTTTGAAAAGCGCGGCCAGAGCGGCATTGAGGTCAGCGAGAGCCTGCCACGACTCGGCAGCATCATCGACGACTGCTGTGTCATCCGCTCGATGCACACGAATGTGCCGAACCATGAGCCGGCGCTGCTCATGATGAACACCGGCAACATCCAGCCGATCCGCCCCTCGCTCGGTTCGTGGGTGCTTTACGGCCTCGGCAGCGAGAACGAGAACCTGCCCGGCTTTGTCGTCTTGCGCCCCACGCCGAACATCGTCGTGGGACCGGCTCTTTGGAGCAATTCCTTCCTCCCTGCCGAATATCAGGCCACCGGTGTCATCGCTTCCGACATGGCCGTGGACAAGCTCGTGGCCAACGTGCGCAATCCTGAGCTCTCCCTGCCCGTGCAGCGCCGCCAGATCGACCTCATCCAGAAGCTCAACGGCCTCCACGCCGCACGCCGCGAGCACGATTCCGCGCTCGAATCGCAGATCAAGGCCATGGAAACGGCCTACCGGATGCAAAGCGCCGCCAGCGAGGCCTTCGACATCAGCAAGGAACCTCCGCACATGCGGGCGATGTATGGTGACACGCCCTTTGGCCGTTCCTGCCTGCTCGCCCGCCGTCTCGCAGAATCCGGCGTGCGCTTCATCAGTGTCTATTACACCAGCAGCAACAACCAGCCCTGGGACACGCACAGCGACCACTACAAGCGCCACCC
>CALDGV010000365.1 GCA_937941745.1 uncultured Prosthecobacter sp.
CAGGCCATCGACGACGGCGCCACCGACATCCATTTCGAGCCGCAGGAGGGCCAGCTCCGGATCCGCTACCGGGTCGACGGCCTGCTGGTGCCCGTGCCGGTGCCCGACAACCTGCTGCGCTTCCAGGACGCCATCATCTCCCGCCTCAAGATCATGGCGCACCTCGACATCGCCGAGCGCCGCCTGCCGCAGGATGGTCGAATCAACCTCGAACTCGATGGTGAACCGATTGACGTTCGTGTGGCCACCATCCCGAGCGTGAACGGTGAGTCCGTCGCCCTGCGTCTGCTTACCCGGAAGAAGTTCGACATGGCTGCCATTGGTCTGGATGCCGACACCGAGGCCAAGTTCCGCAAGCTCATCGGTTATCCGAATGGCATCATCCTGATCACCGGTCCTACGGGCTCGGGCAAGAGCACCACGCTTTACACCCTGCTGAAGGAGTTGAACACGAAGGAGCGCCGCATCGTCACGATTGAGGACCCGGTGGAAAACAAGCTCGATGGCATCATCCAAATCGCGGTGAAGCCAGAGATCGACCTCACCTTCGCCACCGGCCTCCGCAGCATTCTCCGTGGCGATCCGAACGTCATCATGGTCGGGGAAATGCGTGACCAGGAGACGGTTGAGATCGCCATCCGTGGCGCCCTGACAGGTCACTTGGTGCTTTCCACCCTGCACACAAATGACGCTGTCGGCGGCATCTCACGTCTGCTCGACATGGGCATCGAGCCCTTCATGGTTTCTTCCTCTGTTCGTGCTTTCCAGGCTCAGCGTCTTGTCCGCACCCTCTGCCCTCACTGCAAGGAGACCTCGCATCACGAAGACAGCTATCTTCAGGCCATCGGCTTCCCGATGGAGTGGAAGACCCGCCTTTACCGCCCTGTGGGCTGCCGCTCGTGCCGTGGCACCGGTTTTACCGGACGTCTTGCCATCATGGAGATCTGCATGATGACGGAAAAGCTTCAGGAGAAGATCAACCTGCGTGCCACCGCCATGGAGCTCAAGGCCCAGGCCCTGGCCGACGGCATGGTGCCCATGCGCCAGTATGGCTTCCGTAAAGCTGCCGAAGGCATCACGACCATTGAGGAAGTCATGACCGTCACTGCGGCGAGCGAGTCTTGAGTTGTTCGCCCATCGGAAGATAGCTAGCTGACAATCATGCCCACCTTCGCCTACACCGCCCTGAACACCTCGGGTCAGACCGTGACCGGCAGTCTTGCGGTGGCTTCACGTGCTGAGGCTTTTCGCAAGCTGGAAGCCCAGGCGCTGACACCGGTGAAGGTCGCTGAGGAGTCGAAGGCTGCCAGGGAGGCTGGTGGCGCTGCGGCCAAGGCCGAGGACAACACTCCGGCAAAGCTCAAGCGTGCCCAGATCATCCTCTTTACTGAGGAGTTGGCAGACATGCTGGACGGCGGTCTCCAGATCGATCAGGCCCTGCGGGTGATTACGGAGCGTCAGGAAGATCCAGCTCTGCGACGTGTCTCGGGCATCCTCAGGGATCAGCTGCGTGAAGGTTCGACTGTGGCCAAGGCGCTGAAGAAGGCATCACCCAGCTTTGACGAACTCTACTGCAACCTCGTCGCTGCAGGTGAGGTCAGCGGATCGCTGGCACCGATCCTCCGACGTCTGGCGCAGAACCTCCAAGTCATCGCTGAGCTTCAGTCCAAGGTGACACAGGCGATGATTTACCCGGCCTTCCTGGTCGGTGCCTGCGTCGTGCTGATGATTGTCTTCATGACGGTGATGGTGCCGCAGATCACGGACCTGCTGGACAAAGGTGGGCAGCAGCTGCCGATGGCCACGCAGATGCTCATCAGCTTCAACAACTTTTTTGCCGCCTACTGGTGGGCCATTCTGGCGGTCATTGTCATTCTTTCCTTGAGCTTCAAAGCCTACGTGGCCACGCCGTCCGGACTCATGTGGTGGCATGAGACGAAATTAAAGCTGCCACTCTTTGGTCCTGTTCTGGCCACGCGCTTCTATGCGCAGTTCGCCCATAGCATGGGCAGTCTGGTCGGGCATGGCGTGCCGCTGTTGAACAGCATCCGTCTGGTGTCGAAAATCTCTGCCAATGTTTACATCCAGGGTCTGCTTGCCAAGGTGACGGGGCTGGTGGCTGAGGGCAGTCCGCTTTCCAGTTCGCTGAAAAAGGTGGGCCATTTTCCCCTCATGCTGGTGGACATGATTGCCGTCGGCGAGCAGACCGGCGCGCTGAGCAAGTCCCTGGAGAAGTCTGCCGCGCGCTACGACAAGGAGCTCGACAAGCGCATCAAGCGCATGACGGCCATGATCTCTCCGATCATCATCCTGTTCATGGCCATCATCGTCGGCGTGGTGGCCTATTCCATCATCTCGGCCGTGTTCTCTTCCGTGAATGGCATCCGTGGAAGGGTTTGAACGACCATTTCTGCCTTCCTTCCCCAAGACTCATCTGACACAATCCAGCACAACCTCCCCTCTCTGAACATCATGATCCTGAACCTCCGCCCCACCCGCCGTCTTGCCCGTGCCGGTTTCACCCTCATTGAAATCGTCATTGTGCTCACCATCATCTCCATCCTGGCCGCCGGCTCCATCTACATGCTGAAAGGCAACGTTGATGTGGCCAAGGAAACCCGAGTGGATAGCGACCTGCAGAACATCATGACCCAGTTGCAGCTTTATGAAGCCCGGAACATGCGCGCTCCGACCACCGAGCAAGGACTGAAGGCGCTTGTCGAAAGGCCGACCACGGAGCCGCTGCCAGAAAAATGGACCCAGCTCCTCGAAGGCGTGCCGAAAGACCCGTGGGGCCAGGAATACAAATACCGCTATCCTGCTCAGAAATCGAAGAAGCCCTACGATGTCTATTCCATCGGCAAAGACGGTGCTGAAGGCACCGAAGATGACATCGGCAACTGGCCGCAGACGGCAACGAAGTGATGAAGCTGGCAATCCGGAATTCAGGATGCACAAAGCCGGAGGCACCCTGTGAAGGGCCCGCTTCGGTTCTGTGTCCTGCTTTTCGCATGCCCACGGCCAGGGGTTTTACTCTCGTTGAGGTCGTCATCGCCCTGACCATCATCATCGTCATCGCCGCAGGTGCGGTGCCAATGTTCAAAGGCTGGCGGGATGAGCAGCTGGCCCGTCAGCCGGTGATTGAACTGGTTCGCTTGGCCAAAGAGGCCCGGCTGCGGGCGATGCGGGAGAAGCGTCCCTATCAGGTGGCCTTTTATCCGGGAGGCTTTGTGGCATCCCGCTACTTCAGCCCCTACCTGCAGCTGGCTGAGCTCACTGAGCTGATGGAACAGGCGGAGACGGGGAATTTTCGGCTGAATCCGAATGCTGATGACAACGATTCGGACCTGGATGCCGGCGCTGGGGACAAGCCGAAGACGGACCTCCCGCTCGCTCCAACGGCTCCCAAGCTGGATGATAACTGGCAGGAGCGCTACGACCTGCCTGGAGACGTGCAGTATTCCCTGAAGTTTTGGAATGAGTTTCAGGAACTGCCGATCAGTGGCGATCTGGTGAAGCTCTGGGTCTTTCAGCCCACTGGCATCTGCATCCCGCTGAAATTGCATCTGGAGCGGCAGAGCGCCGTCTTTGATGTCGAATTCAACGCGCTGACCGCAGACATTGTGAAGGAGGTCATTGATCTGAAATGAAGCTGCATACCTCCAGAGGCGGCTACATCCTGCTGGAACTCATCATCGCTCTTTCGATTTTTTCGATCGGCGTGCTGGGGTTGGCGAGGACCCTCAATGCTTCGATGGAGGTGGCCAACATCCTCAACAAGGAGCAGCGCCTGCGCATCGGCCTGCGGTCCTTTGTTGAAGAGATCCGTCGCAAGCCGCTCAATGAGATGGCCACCAGCATTGCCGATCCAGCCCTGGGGGTTACTTACACAAGCACCGTCGAGCCGGTAAGCCTGAACATGACGCGTGGCGGCACGCTGAGCGACATGTACAACCTCAAAGTTATTGCCGCTTACACGATCGGGAATGAGCTCCGGGAAGAAATTGTGGATGTCTATGTTTACAAGCCCGCCCAGCAGTAAGCAGGGAGGCGGCTCCGCCTTCACCCTGATGGAGATCGTCATTGCCATGACGATCCTGGGAATGATCACGGGCACGCTTTTCGCGCTCATCCAGGGCAGTGTCAGAGGCGCGGCTGAGATTGAGCGCATCCAGCGTGAAAACGATTCCATCAACCGCTTCCTGGACCTCTGCCGGAAGACCTTCACCACGATGCCGAGCACGGCCACGCTCACTCTTTCACTGCTGGATCCGAACTCTCCCACCACTTCAGCCCAGGAGCTGACGATCAGCGGTGCGCCACACAGTTTTGGATTCGGCATCAATCCGCTTTCTTACCAGGACACCATCCTGGGGCTGCGTCCTGATCCGGCAGGTGTCACGGACCAGAACGGTGCCCTGTTGAGCTATCTCTGCCTTTCCCGCGAAGACCTGATCCCGCAGACGGATGACAGCGGCCTGGCCATGCGCCAGGAAACGGAAGGGCTTTCCGCTCCAGATGAGCAGGGACGCTACTGGATGCCGCTGCTGCCAGATGTGGTGAGTTTGAAATGGCGCTTTTTCAAGGAGGACGACGAAACCTGGCTGGAGGAGTGGGATGACAGTGACTGGCCAGCCTTGATCGAGGTACAACTGCTCATGAAGGACCGCATGGTGCCCATCCGGATGGTGTACAGCGTGCCGCACTTGGTGCTCACGGCTGGTCGTGGCACTTCTTCAACCCCTTCGACAAGCTCCTCCTCCAATGCCGCTGGCGGACAGAACAGCAACTTAGGCACGGGTGGTGGCGGAGGAGGTGGCGGCGGGCGCCCTGGCGGTGGTGGAAACGATGGCGGCGGCCGGCCGGGCGGCCCGAATGGCGGTGGACGTCCAGGGGGCGGTGATGGCGGAGGGCGGCCTGGAGGCCCTGGAGGATCTCCTGGCGGAGCCGGAGGGCCGACAACACCCAGCAATCCACGATGAAACACTTGGTTCCAGTTCAGAGACTCAGCCGAAGTGGCCTCCGCAGGCAGGCATCAGCCCTCATGCTCATGATCTGGGCCTTGCTGCTTATGAGCATGGTGGTCATGGGCCTGGCGCAGTATTTGAACTTCAGTGCGTCTGAGGCCGTGATTGATGCCGCAGAGTTTCGGGCGCTGCACCTCGCTGAAAGTGGGCTGGCCGTCGGCCTGCATCCCAGCACGCGGCGTGGTGACATCGTGCTCAAGCAGAAAGTCGGCACTGACAGCGGCTTTGATGTGGTCATCAATTACGAGGGGGCACGCATTCCAATCAATCTCATCACCGACGAACGGCTGCGCGAAGCTGTCTATGATCTCTTCATGCGCTGGGGTCTGAATGGTGACGAAGCCAGCATCGCCACCGAATCTCTGGCGGACTGGGTGGATCGCAATGAAGAGGCGAGCTCCAACGGTGCTGAGAAGGAGTACTACGAGGGCCTGGGTTTTTACGACATCCCCCGGAACACCGGTTTCACGCACACGGACGAAATGCTGCTCGTGCGCGGCATGGGCGTGGTGGACCGCCTGAAGCCCGACTGGCGGGAGTACTTCTCTGTCTATGGCGACGGCACCATTGACCTGCGCACGGCCTTCAAGGAAACCTTGATCGCCATCAGCGGCGCGGCCGAGAAGGACGTGGACAACTTCATCCTCAAGCGGGATGGCGCTGATGGGATTCCCGGAACGGAGGATGATCAGCGTCTTTCCGACGGTGAATCGTTTCGACTGCTCAACCTCACGGGCGACCGCGCCCGTGAGCTCTCCGGCATTCTGACAAGTGAGGATGATCTCCGGCGCATCACCAGCACCGGCTATGTGGGGGAAAAGCGCAAGCAGATCATTGTGGTCGCCCGACGTGGGGAGGACCGCTCACTGACTTATCTGGCCAGGCTTGAAGAATAGGTCCTCCAGGTCAGGAAGGGCACGCTGCCCTCTCAAAGCCTGCCCAGAAGCTGGGTCATCATCTTCAATGTCTCCTCCTTGGTCTTGCTGGCGGGCAGCACCTCCACCAGTGCACCCGTTTGTGATGTCCTGAAGGCAGCATGAATCTCTGCCTGCAGCGGTTCTGGAACGCCCCCTGGCAGGATGATCTGGATCACGCGTTCCTGACGTCCTGTGCAGGAGGCTGCAAAGCGTTGCAGGGCGGTGTTGCCATGTTCATCCTTCACGCCCAGCGGCACGGCGGCCAGCCGCAGGGTGTTCTCTTCGCGTGAACCTGCCAGCGCATGGCCAAGAGCCATGAATCCTGCCAGCGCCTGGACTTCTGCTTCGGTCCGGGCAGGATCGCCAAAGGGAACCAGGATCAGGCGAATCTCGCGCGCCCTCGGATTGCCGGTGATTTCGACATCCACATTGG
>CALDGV010000366.1 GCA_937941745.1 uncultured Prosthecobacter sp.
AGGATTGACCTGATAGGCCCACACCATGAAATGAACGAGCGTGGCCGGTCCGTAGATCGTGGAGAAGGCCCCGTCCACGGCGTCCATGCCATGCCCAAGCTTGATGCGGCCGATGCGCGGCACATTGAAGCGCGCGTCAATGGTGAACCACTGGCCCAGATACACCTCGCCATACGCGTGAAAATCCATCGGGCTGCCCGAGTCCAGGTAGGCGATGTCTGGCAGATGGCCGGTCACGTAACGCGCGGGCATGTTGAATGCCCGGCATAACGCGACGACGACATGCGCAAAATCACGGCACACGCCATAGCCACGCTGCACCACCTCGGACGCAGAGATGTCCGGCCGACCAGAGCCGTAGCGGTACTCGATGTTTTGATGCACCCAGTCACAGATGGCATGCACGCGCTGCATGCCGTTGTCGATCCAGCCAAACATCTGCCACGCGAAGTTGGAGAGCTTGTCCGAATCGCAGTAGCGGCTCGGCAGCGTGTAGCGCAGCAGTTCCTGCGGCAGCTCGTTCACCGGCAGCGAGTTGAAACTCGCCTCGTAACGGTCCGGCCGGGATGAAACGGCGACGTAGGCGTCCATGTCGATCACGTTGCGGCCCGGCATGAGCATGGTGCGGCAGGTCAGATTGCCGTGTGAGTCCTCAAACTCATGCGGCTGCAGATACGGCCCGTATTGACAGCGTTCCTGCAGCACGAGGCAGTGCTTGTCACGGCGGGGCCGCAGCAAGTAGGAAATGGGGGTGAAGAGATTCGTCTCGTAAACGAGATTGCACCCCACGCGGACAGTGAGATCGAGGTAGTCTGAATTCATTATTTGGGTAAAGTGAACTCCGAAGACAATCCTCTGAGCACACGCGCCATGGGTTTTTAACGCGTGAACCGTGCCAGCAACAGGTGGGTGTTGTACCCATGTCTGAATCTTCATTCCAAAGCGATCACTCGCCCAATCATTTTCATGCCATCACCCACCCTGGAACGACTCATTGCGCTGTCCCGCGAGCTCATGCACATCCCCAGCACCGAAAACCGGCCGGAGGAGCGCGCGCGGTGCTTTGATGTGTGCCGCCGTGAGCTGAAGACGGTGCAGGACATCGAAATTCGTGAATACGAGAGCCGTGGCTTTGCCTCCTTGGTCGCAAGTGCGAAGGGTGTGGAGATTCCCGACATCCTGCTGGTCGGGCATTTGGATGTGATCGAGCATCCCGACGTCTCAGTTTATCAATCCAGCATCCACGACGGCCGCCTGTGGGGACCGGGTGCGGGCGACATGAAAGGCCAGTGCGCCATCATGTTGGAGCTGTTTTGCGATCTCCATCGCCGGTTCCCCGGCATCTCACTCGGCATCGCCCTCACCTCCGATGAAGAACGTGGTGGCGACGATGGCGTGCGCTACTTGTTTGAGACACTGGGATTGCGCTGCGGCCTGGCTATCGTGCCCGATGGCGGCTCGATCAACCGCATCACCGTCGAGGAAAAGGGCATCCTCCAAGCAAAACTCCGCGTCACAGGCAAAGAAGGCCACGCGGCGGCTCCCTGGCTCGGCCCCAATGCTCTCGCGACCCTCGCGCAATGCCTCGCTCGACTGGGCCAGCACTTCGATGCCTTGCAGGACGCCTCGCCCGATCATTGGTATCCCACCTGCGTGCCCACCATCTGCCACACGCCCAACACGACGATCAATTGCATTCCCGGCGAGGCCGAGGCTGTGGTCGATCTGCGCTTTCCACCGCCGCACACCGTCGAGAGCATGCTCGCGACAGTGCGGGAAATCGCAGGCGCGGAGGTCAGTGTCGAACCTGTGGCGACCGCGCCGACGACACATCTGTCCCCCGACCCGCTTTACCTCCAGATCACCGAGCAGCTCACCGGCGCGCCTGCCAGGCTCGTGCGCGCCTCAGGTGGCAGCGACGCGTTGTTCATCGCCCAGTATGGCATTCCAGTCGTGCTCTCCAGCCCCGTGGTCGGTAATCTGCACCGCCCCGACGAGTGGATGGACCTCGCCTCCATGGAGCTCTACCACCGCATCTGCGAGCGTTTCATCATCGAGAAGATGGCAAGTAGCCGCCACCGCTCCGCGTGACGAGCATGGCGCTCACGCCCTCACGCGGCGCTTTCGAGATTCGGAATCGCTTATTTCTGCGCCAGCTCTCCGCTCATCGCGGAGCGAGATGGCTACTTTCGCCGCTTCTGCGCACGCTTGTGCCCGTGACCGGGTTTGCGTGGAGCCGCTGTCTGGCGGGGTTCACGATCAGGCGGGCCACGTCGTTCCGTACGTTCGGAACGATCCTGGCGCGCAGGCCTGTCGCGTGAGGGCACGAGCATGAAATCCACCTGCTTCTTGAAGCTGTCCACCTTGTAGATCTGCACGACGAGGTTGTCGCCGAGACGGATCACGCGGCGCGTGTGACGGCCTGTGAGCTGACGGGTGGCGGGATCGAAGATGAAGAAGTCATCGGGAATCGCCGAAAGCGGCACGACGCCGCTGAGGCCGAGATCCGGCACATCGACAAAGAAGCCGAAGTTCCGCACATCAGTCACGAGCGCGGCATAGGGCTGCGGCTTTTTCGAGGCGATCTGGGCCTTGAGGTAAGCGTAGAGCTTCACCTCCTTGCTGTCGCGCTCAGCGTCGGAGGAGTTTTTCTCCGTGGTGCTGATGTGATCGGCGATCTGCTTCGCGATGCCCACCTGAAGCTCCACCTTGTCGAACAATGAGCGATGCACGACGAGATCGGCATAGCGGCGGATCGGCGAGGTGAAATGCGTGTATTTCGTCTTCGC
>CALDGV010000367.1 GCA_937941745.1 uncultured Prosthecobacter sp.
GCCAGTGAAGATGGTGCCGGGAAAGGGCATCACACGCGGAGGTGAGCCCTATTTTGTGAAAGGTGCGGGCGGAGAAAAGCATCTCGAAGAGCTCGTGGCCGCAGGTGGCAACAGCATCCGCACCTGGACCACGAACGGCCTTGCGGAAATCCTCGACGACGCAAGCAAGCAAGGCCTGACCGTGTGCGCGGGCATCTGGCTCGAACCGGAGTGCAGTTGGTTCTCGTATGCCAACTCGAAGCACTGTGCGAAGCAGATCGCCCGCGTGGTCAACGAGGTGGTGAAGCATCGTAATCATCCAGCACTGTTGTTCTGGGGGCTCGGCAACGAGGTGGAGGGAGACGGCAACAACGCGGCGTATTGGAAGCAGCTCGAAGTGCTCGCCCAAGTGGTGAAGGCGCTCGATCCGGCACATCCGACCTTCACTGCGGTGGCGGGACTTTCTAGCGAGAAGGCGAAGGGGCTCAATGAACACACGCCGAGCCTTGATTTTGTGGGCATCAACACCTACGCCGCGCTGAACTCGCTACGAAAACATCTGGAGAAGGTCGGGTGGAGGCGCCCCTGGCTGGTCACCGAGTTTGGTCCGCGCGGCTTTTGGGAAAGTCCGCGTGCGCCATGGGGCGCGCCCATTGAGCAGACCAGCGGGGAGAAGGCCAAATTCATTCTCAAGGCCTACGAAGCCGCAATCCTGCCCGGAGGTGACTGCTGGGGCAGTTACGTCTTTCTCTGGGGCCAGAAGCAGGAGGCCACCTCCACGTGGTTTGGCATCTTCACCGATCGCGGAGAATCCACCGCCGTGCGCGATGCGATGCATGAGCTGTGGAAAGGCGTGCCTCCTAGCGAACGTGCGCCGGACATCGCGAAACTCACCAGTGAGGTCGCGAAGAAGGAGATCGCCGCCAGCAGCGAATTCCAGGCACAGGCCGAGGCAAGTGATCCCAATGGTGATGTGCTTTCCTGGCACTGGACTGTCACCGCCGAAAGCGCCGGTCGCGACAAGCAGGGTAAAGAGCGCGTCACCCCGCCACTGGCTGAATGCCTGATGAAAGCCGAAGGAGCCTATGCCTCTTTTCGCGCGCCGAAAAAGCCCGGCGAGTATCGCGTTCACCTGCGCGTGACCGACACACACCAACACGCCGCGACAGCCAATTTTCCCTTCAAGGTAGTCGAGCCTTGAAGAAAGGGCGTTTCTGGGTGCTTAGTGGACATGGTCGTCAGCGAGTCAAGCATCTCAGCGCATGGACCGTCTTGTGAGTTCTTGGCTCTTCAGAGCACTAAAAACAATAGGCGGCCAACCAAAGCCTGACATGTGGCACCATCCACTCGTCGATCACAAAAGCAGGTTTTGATGGAGCACCGAGTCCTCAAAAAGGATGCGGCTGGATTTTATGGCTTCGAAGACGGGACTGGCACAATCTGCTTCGGTGCGAGCAACCGCATCTCCGCGAGCTTCGCGGCGTGCTCGGGCTTGCTCGCAAGGTTCGTCCACTCGTGGGGATCGGCTTCGATGTCGTATAGCTCCTCACCACCATCGAAGTAATGCAGGTAACGCCAGCGCTCGGTGCTGATGGCGTAGTTTTGCGGTCGGTCGAGGTGGGTGATGGCAGCATGCGGCCATTCGGCCTGTGGGTTCCGGAGCAGCGGCACCAAGCTGCGATCGCTGATGTCCGACTTGGAAGGCAACCCGCAAAGCTCTGTCAGCGTGGCGAAGAGATCGACGAGACTCACGGGCCGCGAGCACACGGAGCCTGCTCGCGTGCCTTCGGGCAAACCGGCGGCACCTTTCGGCACGCGCACCATGAGCGGCACGCGCGCGCAGGCACGCCAGCCGGTGAACTTTTGCCAGTGCTCCTTCTCGCCGAGATGCCAGCCGTGGTCGCTCCAGAGCACGACGATGGTGTTGTCGCGCTGCGGACTCGTTTCGAGCGCATCGAGCACGCGACCGAGCATCGCATCGGCGAAGTGAATCGAAGCCAGGTAGGCCTGGATGCCCTTCTTCCACTGCTCATGCTTTTGGATGTGCTCGAAATAGCGGTTCCGCCCGATTCGCTGACCTGCGGGCGGCACATCGTCGAGATCGTCGGCCTTGTAGCCCGGCGGCAACCGGATGCTATCGAGAGGAAAAGGCTCGAAATACTTCTTCGGCACAAACCACGGCTCGTGAGGCCGGTAGAGCCCGCAGGCGAGAAAGAACGGCTTTTCGTGCTGGCGGCCCAACTGCTCGCCAATCCACTTCGTGACGCTCCAATCGCCGCCGAACTCCTCATCGGTCACATCCAGCGCGGCCCAATCGGTCTCGACGTATTGCCAAGGTCCACCGCGCGGCAGGTTCACCGGTCGCTGCTTCGGATAAAAGGTGCGAGGGAAGGGATCGTCCTTCGCTTTGTCCGGAAAGTAGTCATCCCAACTCTGCGGATCGATCACGTAGTGCAGCATTTTCCCCGATCCCGCGCTCCAGTAGCCATGCCGCGAAAAGTAGCGCGGCAGCAGTTCCGCCTCCGGCATCACCTCGCGCATCTTTTGCATGTTTTGATACAGCCCCGAACGATGCGGCGGCCTGCCGCTGAAAACCGCCGTGCGCGAGGGATTGCACGAAGCCGCCGGGCAGTAGGCATTCGTAAAAAACACCCCGCTCTTCGCCAACCGGTCAAAGTTCGGCGTCTTCGTCTGCGGATGCCCGCCCATGCAGCCAATCCAGTCATTGAGATCGTCCACCGCGATGAAGAGGACGTTCGGCTGCGCTGCAAAGGCTTGGCCGCAACAGAACGCAAGTAACGCAAAAAGAGTCGAGATGAGCTTCACAGGACGGATGGTGACGCATCCAACACGCCGCGTCTTGGCGAGATTGTCGTTGGAAGGCGAGCAAAGAGGCATAGTGAAATGACGGACCTCAACTGCCACCTCATCGGCTCTGTTATTCCGGTCTGCGCTTGTTCTCTCGCGGCTTTCTCGGCCTCGGCAGCTTCTTGAGTTCTTTCGCTGCGTTCTCAAAGTCGGCATCGACGCGCTGTGGCTGGTCATCGAGCAGCTTGCGGTAGTGCTCATACTCACGCTCGGCCTTCAGGCGGGCGTCATCGGCGGAAACAGCCCCCGCATGCTCCAGCAGCGGTCGCCCGCTGGCTTTGAGGAACTCATCCAGCTTCGCGATCCAATCGCGCATGGTCATGGGCTTGCGTTCCAGTGCCTGAAGCTCGGCATACTCGATGTAGAGGTTCACGATGCGGTTCAGCACCTGAAGCTCGTTTTCGGTGAGGTAGTTCTTGGCGATGCCCACATCGTCCTTGCGCACCAGGCCACCAGGCCGGGTCGTTTGCAGGCCCATGAAGGGCTTTGAGGCATCCGCACGCTCAGCGATGACCTCTGCAGCCGTGTGTCCATGCGTGGCCCAGTGCATCTTGTTCTGCACCGTGGCAAAAAACCGGTGTGAAGCCTCCGTGTCTGGGCTGTAATCAATGCTTGTCGCGTAGATATCGAGTATCTTCTGATAAAACCGCCGCTCGGAGGACCGGATGTCGCGGATGCGTTCCAGCAGCTCGTCAAAGTAGTCCTTCTGGCCCTTGCCTGGCGGATTTTTGAGTCGCTCGTCGTCCATGGTGAAGCCCTTCACCAGATACTCGGTCAACCGCGCCGTCGCCCACTGCCGGAACTGCGTGCCCCGATGGCTCCGCACCCGGTATCCCACCGCCAGGATGGCTTCGAGGCTGTAGTGCCGGAGCTTCCGCGTGACCTCACGTCCGCCTTCAAATCGAACTTGTAAGTAATCCTTACAGGTTGCCGACTCGACCAGCTCTCCCTCGGCAAAAATGGCCTTCAAATGCAGCGTCACGTTCTGTGGCGTCGTCTGAAAAAGCTCCGCCATCTGCGCCTGCGTCAGCCAGAGCGTTTCCGACTCAAAGCGGCATTGAATGCGTGTCCGCCCATCCTCGGTTTGGTAGAGGATGAGGGGTGGGCTGGTGCGGAGTGCGTCGGACATGGCGATAAAACCTCCTGGCTACGGAGCATCATAAAGGGTCGTCTTTTTGGCTGGAATGTATTCTAACCCTTTGTCGCTATAGCGAATGTGTTCCTTGGCTTCGGCAATGTTTTTTTCGCGCAACCCTTGCATGAATAGTGAATATCTTTCTCCGCTCGTCATCCTGTCTTGGTTGTATTGAAGAATGTATTGGTCGGAGTGTAGCGAACACCAATAGACATTCACATGCGCAAAATCGGGAGCGACCAATGTATTGAGTATCGCTGCAGCCTCCTGTCGGCTAATGTCGGAGCCTAGAATGACGGACGTGACGGCCTCGGCCGGTATGCGGATCGCATCGCGATAAGTTCGGTGAGGACACATTTCCGAAGTTTTCTTCTGCTCTTGGCATGGTCCACAGGCAAAGGTGGGTCGTGAGTAGTGCGGTGATTGCCTGGTGCTCTCCATATCGTAAATCATACGAACCTCCTGCTCGTATCTCCAAGCAGGTGACTTGCGAGACAGGAGTGAAATAAAGTGAGCCTCGAGGATGTCTTTGCGGTTGTGGTCCATCAAATACAACCCCTTCTCGGGGTCTTTGGTGAAGACTATGCCTTCGGCATTTACGCGCTCGGCGGTCATCTTTTGGTAGACATCATAGAAGCTTGGAGGCAGCTCGACTCTCGTGGGCGAATAGTCCACTTGGAACCCACCCGTTCGGATTCCGTTTTCGAACTTCGTTGGGTCCACGCCGATGCAGACTCCTTGAAAGGATTCCGCATAGTGAGCCCACATTAAAATGTCTTTGGCAGCCCTATCGTCACTTCGATCAGCATCCAGAATGCCCGAGGAAAAACAGAGAACTCGGTATCGGCGATGCAGCTCTCGAAACACCCCACCGTTGTGCATGTCTGCGATTCCCAGCTGATTGGCGACCGGAACCATATCGGGTTCCGTCATGCGTGGCGTAATGCCGCTAGGCTTGAGGCCATCCGTCGTGGCAACAAGAAGAGGTCCACCCGCGAACATCTTATTTCTTTGCTCTTGGTCTTGATGATGGCGTTCCGAGTGAGCATCAGTCCAAGCGGGACGCATCTCAAACGGGTCGTTCAAGTCGAGCGGACTTGTTATGAATATGGAACGCGTTTCCAAAATCTTCGCGCCGCCAGCTGCTGTGCAAAACTTGAAGAGGGTCATGATTGGTCAGTCAGTCGATGTTAAACTTCCCGCTTTTCTTGCATAAAACACCCCACGCCCCTTGCCATGCGCCTCGACGAGCCCGGCGGTGATGAGTTCGGCGAACTTGGCTTTGAGCGTGGAGCGGTTGGCGCCGGTGAGGGTGACGGCTTCGGCATTGGTGAGGGTTTCGCGGGTCTCGAAGAGGGCGGCGAGCTGTCGAGCTCTCGGGGAGAGCTGCGGGCGGTTCGCATCGAGGCGCTGCTGGAGGCGGGTGATTTGCTGGCGGATGCTGCGGAGGAAAAACATCAGCCAAGCGGGCCAGTCGGCGGTGGATTCGCGCCAAGTGGTCTGTGTGCGGCGGAGGGCGAGGTAGTAGGCTTCTTTGTTTTGCTCGATGATGCTTTCCAGCGAGCTGTAGGGCACATGACCGTAACCCGCACGAAGCAGCAGCAAGGTGGTGAGGATGCGTGAGAGGCGGCCATTGCCATCCTGGAAGGGATGAATGGCGAGGAAGGCGACAATGAAGATGCCGATGCGCAACAGCGGGTGCAGACCAGTATCGGACTCGGCACGGCGATGCCAGTCGAGCAGCGCATCCATGTGCGCGGGTGTGTCGAAGGGGCTGGAGGTCTCGAAGACGATGCCCAGCTCCTTGCCATCGGCGTCGAAGGCGGCGACGTGGTTCGGCAGTGACTTCCACTCGCCGCGATGGCGCTCGTCCTTGGTGCTGTATTGAAGAAGATCGCGATGGAGCTGGCGAAGCATGTTCGCGGTGAGCGGGATCTCGCCGAAGTGCGCGAAGACCTGCTCCATGACGTAGGCATAGCCAGCGACCTCTTGCTCATCGCGGGTGACAAAGGACTTCGTCTCCAGACGACCGAGCAGCGCCTCGACCTCGCGGTCACTGAGGCGCGAGCCCTCGATGCGAGTGGAGGAACCAATGCTCTCGATGGTGGCGACACGGCGGAGGCCTTGCAGGCGGTCGGGCGTGAGCGACTGCCAAGTGCGCCAGTGGCCCTTGAACTCGTCGATCTCACTGACGAGCCGGAGCATCTCGGCGGAGATGGGGATGGAATCGGGCAGAGGCGGAAGCATGGCGGAGTTTCGCCCTCAAAAGTCCATTTTCCAGTCCAATTCAGTCCATTTATGTCCAATTCGGGCCGTTTGTGGCCGATATGAGCCGATTCGGAGCGGGCGGAGGCAGCCGGGACGGCTGCACCGCATTGCTCGACCGGCGGCTA
>CALDGV010000368.1 GCA_937941745.1 uncultured Prosthecobacter sp.
TCGGAGGGCTCTGGCTCTTCGGGCTCTGGCAAACCCGATGTGCAGTCCTTTCGGGGGCCTTACTTCCCTTGTTACAGGCCTTCCTGCATCAGCTTGGACGCAAGGCGGCGCATGGTGTGCCTCAGCGGGAGGTTGTCCGTCCGCTCACAGGCCTCATCCAGGTTCCTCAGGATTCGCAAAAGGATCTGGTCCACGCTGGCAGGCAGGCGCACCACATCCTCCAGGGCTGGATTTGCCGCCGGATGATGCTTGGCGACGTCCGTGGCCAGCATGAAGCGCCCTCGGTTGAAGCAGTCCACCAGCCAGGTGCGTTCCTTCATCTCCACCCGGGCCAGGAAATGACCGGGAAAGTTGCACCCCTGGATGTCGAGCCCGAAGCGATGCCCCAGCAGGCGGTAGAGGCAGCAGAGGCTGATGGGATTGCCCAGCCCCGTTTCCAGCACCCAGAAGAGATTGCTGTTGCTGGCCTGGTAGTAGGCCTTGCTGTTGCCCCGGAAACGCACGGTGCCGTCACGCATGGTGAAAAGCCACTCGCTGAGCTCCCGGGCATCCATCTTGCCGCCTTCGCGGAAGGCTTCTTCGGCCAGATGATCGAGCCGCTGGGCCAGGTCTCCAGGCTGCGTCCGCCAGCCATTCAGGTAGGCGGAAATTTGGGCGATCCCCTCCTCGAGCTGGGCATGGGAGTTGTCGAGCCAGCGCCAGCGCATCCAGGTTTCCTCCAGCTCCGCCTTTCTGGCAGGCTCGAGCAGGCGGCCCACATGACGATCCTCCTCGGCGGACAGGGGTCGGCTGAGATGTTTCAGCCGCTCAGGCAGATCCCGCCTCATGCTGGTGAACTCCCTTTGAAGGGCCTCCTGCACGACAGGTGATTCATCAT
The DNA here is from genome assembly GCA_937941745.1 of uncultured Prosthecobacter sp. Lineage (GTDB taxonomy): Bacteria > Verrucomicrobiota > Verrucomicrobiia > Verrucomicrobiales > Verrucomicrobiaceae > Prosthecobacter. The sequence goes on from CALDGV010000368.1 coordinate 878, forward strand.
CAAGAAGCGGGATGAGATGCTCAAGCTGGGCGAGGCCGGACATGAAGGCTGATTAGCAGAAAGCAGGATGCCTTTCCAAGTGCAAACTTCACGCTCCACGCTCATCGTTCCGCCTTCATGCGCATCGCCATCCTGCATTACACCCTGCCGCCGGTCATCGGCGGTGTGGAGCGGGTGATCCGCGATCAGGCGATGGCGCTGCGGCATCTGGGGCACGAAGTGGTGTGCCTGGAGTGCCCGGAGGATTTTCAGGCTTGGCTGAAATCGACGGAAGCTTCAGGCCCTGATTTCAGGGCGGGCGATCTGCGTGCCGTGCTCATCCACAATGTGATGACCATGCCCTTCAACCTGACTTGGACACGGGAACTGCAGGCACAAGCGGCCGGGCATGCGGAAATCCGCTGGGTGAACTGGGTGCACGATGTCTGCGCTGTGAACCCGGCCTACGCCCATGTCCACTGGCAGGAGCCCGTGCCGCCGATGATCCATGTCGCCGTTTCCGAACAGCGCCGTCAGGACTTCGCCAAAGCCACCGGCCTGCCACCAGAAAGCATCCGGGTGATTCCCAACGGCATCGACCTCGCCGCTGTGCTGGGGCTGAGCTCGCGGATGGCGGCGCTGCCGCTGATGAACCGCGGGCTGGTGTTGATTCATCCGACCCGCCTCGTGCGCCGGAAAAACATTGAACTGGGGCTGAGGGTCACCGCCGCCCTTGCTGCGGCTGGCTGCGATGTGGCCTATG
>CALDGV010000369.1 GCA_937941745.1 uncultured Prosthecobacter sp.
AACCACCATCCGCCGCATCGCTCCATGAATCCGCTGCTCCAATGGGTGAACGGCTGGTTCAAGCCCAAGGCCACCAGCATCTACGAATCGGCCAACCATTCACCCCGACGCGGCCAGGTCCCGGGCGCAGCGCCTCGCGATGCCAAGCAGGATCTCACTCCGCATGTGCGGCGCGAGCTGGTGAAGCGATCCCGCTACCTCGCCAAAAATTCAGGCTTCGTCCGCGAGCTGGTCGGCAACATGGCGATCTACTCGACGGGTGACGGTATCCGGCCCCAGGCGCAGTCCGAGGACCCGGACTGGAATCGCAAAGCGGAGGCCTATTTTCGGGGCTGGTCCACCCGCTGTGAGGTGACCGGACGTTTCAGCTTCGAGGAGGTTCAGGCTCTGGTTTGCCGGGGCATGGATGTGGACGGCGAATACTTCATCCACCTCACCCGAAGCCGCATCGGCCTGGCTGCGCTGCAACTCATCGAATCTCACCGCATTGGAGACAGCAACACCTCAACTCAAAGCTGCCACGGCATCACCTTGGACGCCTGGGGCGCTCCCATTTCTTATCGCGTCATCGAGGACAAAGGCAGCCGTGAACTGCCGGCATCCAGTGTCCTCCATGTCTTTGAACCAGAAAACGCGTCCAGCGTCCGCAACGCACCGACGCTCCAACACTCCATCAATCACGTCATCGACGAAATGGAGCTGCTCGCCCTGGAGAAGCACGCCGTTAAGGACAACTGCGACGTGACGCGTATTCTGAAGACCGAGGCAGGCGAGCTGAAGGATGATTCCGATTTCGCCATCGAAGGTGAGCCTGCACCCGGAAACGAGGGCAGCAGCCCGGCCAGCTTGCAGCAGATCACGGGTGGCAAGCTGGTCGCCCTCAAACCCAATGAATCCCTCGATTCCTTCGAGCCCAAGCGGCCAAGTCCAACCTTCACCGGATTCCTGGAGCATCTTCGCCGGGATTCAGCCCTGGGTGTGCTGCCCTACGAGTTCGCTGCGGACTCCTCCAAAGTTGGCGGAGCTGGGGTTCGCCTGGCTGTGACGAAGGCCGACCGACGCTTTTCCTATCGGCAGATGATCCTCATTCAGCGGCTCATCAAGCCGGTCTGGTTCTATGTGATCGGGGATGCCATCGACCGAGGCGAACTGCCCGCCGTTCCAGGCTGGTGGAAGATCAGCTGTGTCACCCCGCGCCGCATCACGGTGGATGCTGGCCGCGAGGCACAGCAGAATCGAGCCGATGTGGAGATGGGCCTCAAAACCATCAGTGACCATTATGAGGAGCTTGGGGCGGACTTTGGCGAGGAGCTGGAGCGCAGGGCTCGCGACGCGAAGATGATCTTGGAAGCCGCATCGCGCCATGGTGTCCCTCTGGAGATGCTGTGGAAACCAAGCGGGGGTTCCGTCACGGCTCCGATTCCGCCTGCTGTCGTTGACAGCCAAGACGGGGTGTGACCGTCCTTGATTCACTCCTCTCCCGCCAGCCGTGGCTGATCACCTCTGAAGCCATGCAGAGCATGGCAGCTCAGGCAGCTGCCTACTTCGACGTCCGATTTTCGCTGCCTGAAGCGGCTGAAAACCCGCTTCTCACGATAGAGGATGGCGTGGGCATCATCCGCCTGCACGGGCCGCTCATGCGCGACCCGGATCTGATTTCCACGCTGCTTTTTGGCGCAACGGACATCAACCAGGTCGCCGATGCGGTTCGCCAGGCGGCCGACAGCAAGGAGGTGAAGTCCATCCTGTTGGACATCGACTCACCAGGCGGAACCGTGAACGGAACGCCGGAGCTGGCCCAGGTGGTGGTGGACGCCTCCAAGCTCAAAACCATCTACGCGTTCAGTGCTGGCCAGATGTGCAGCGCGGCCTACTGGGTCGCCTCTCAGTGCCAGGCCGTTTATGCCTCACCCTCAGCGCGAGTGGGCTCCATCGGTGTGATGCTGCCCTTCATCGACAGTACCGAGAAGTTTCGTAGCCAGGGCCTCAAAGTGGAGGTGTTCGCGGCTGGAAAGTTCAAGGGCATGGGAACTCCCGGCGTGCCTCTTATCGAGGAGCAGCGAGCGCTCCTGCAGGCGGATGTCGAGGAAATCGCCGCCGACTTCAAGGAGGCAGTGCTGGCCCGAGGGCGCAGGATTCCTGACGAGGCGATGGAGGGGCAGAGCTTCAGCGCTCGAAAGGCCCAGCGCTACAACCTCGCGGGCGTGGTTCGTGGACGTGACGAGGTGATGGCGAGGCTGCGCTCCGTGGCCGCCCCTCAAGTTGACAAGCCTTCCCGGGCATCCACCCCGATGAAAACCGTCGAAGACCAACTCAATGATGCGCTCGCCCGCATCCAAACCCTGGAATCGGACGCCAAGGCCCGCGAGGCCCTCATGGCGGACGCATCCTCCCAGATCGAAGCCCGCCGGGCCGAACTTCAGCAGGCCTGCACCGAGCGCGACACGCTCAAAGGCCAGCTGATCGCCGCCCAAGGTGATGTTCAACGCCTGAACCAGCGCAACGGCGAGCTGGAAACCCAGGTGCGCGACCTCTCCGCCCGTGAGCAGGACCTCGACAAGCGGGCCGCTGCCAAAGCCGCGCAGATCGCCGCCGAAATGGGCACGCAGGTTCCCGCCAGGGTCACTCCCGGTGGCGACACGAAGCCCACCACCGCCGCCGAGGTCTGGAACCGCCAGTTCACCAAAGCCTGAGCCATTCACCCCCAAACTTCACCCCCTAGATTCTCATGTCTGTTCCCACTCTTCTCGACATTGCCAAGCTCGATGCCGGCATTGGCTATCCGATCATTGAGGAGGTCGTCAAGACGGCCCCTGAGCTCACCATCGTGCCCGCCGACACCATGACTGGCACCACGATGGAGCTGACCGTGCGCAGCGGCCTTCCTTCCGTTCGTTTTCGCAATGCCAACGAAGGCGTCCCGCGCAGCAAGTCCAGCTACGAAACCCGCACCTTCCAGACCCACATCCTCGATCACCAGATCGCGGTGGATGCCCAGGTCGTTGACGGTGCCCGCGATCCTGGCCGCCTGCTGGAAAACCATGCCTCGGGCGTCATGGAGGCCGCGATGCAATACATCGGCTCCCAGTTCTACTACGGCACTGGGAACGACAGCAAAGGCTTCCCGGGCCTCCTTGCCCAGACCAAGGCGGATGCGGCCCATCTCGTGGATGCTGGAGGCTCGGCCTCGAAGACCTCGGTCTGGTTCCTGCGCCTTGGACGCGAGTGCGTCGAGTTCCTCTTCGGCAACGGTCAAACCATCCGCCTCCAGGACACCTGGGAGCTGGAGACGGTCTATGATGCCGATGGCAATCCCTACAAGGCCTACACCAACTGGATGACTGGCCGTATCGGGATGCGCCTGGCCAACCGCAACTGCGCGGTGCGCATCAAGAACGTGGAAGAGTCCGGCTCCGGCAAGAAGAGCCTCAACGACTCGCTGCTCTACTCGGCCTACGAGAAGTTCACCGACTTCGGCTTCGAGCCCACGCACATCCTCATGAACGGGCGCTCCCGAGAGCAGTTGCGCAACAGCCGCACGGCCACCAATGCCAACGGCACGCCTGCTCCTCTCCCCACCGAATGGGAGGGCATCCCGATCATCCGCACGGCCTCGATCACCAACGACGAGTCCTGATCAACCCAAAACCATTCCTTGTTCTCATGCACTCACTCAAAGACGCTGAACTGATCCGCACGGTGGCCCTTCCTGCTGCCGGTGCCACCTCCACCACGGAGCCCTTCAATCTCACCCAGAAGCCTCCGCACGAATGCCATTTCGAGGTGGAGCTGACGCTTCCTGCGCTTCCTTCCTTGGCGGACACCAAGAAGGCCAGTGTGACCCTGGAGGACTCGGAGGATGGCTCCACGTTTGCCACCATCGCCGCCCTGGCTCCGCTGGAGCTTACCGGTGCAGGTGGCGCAGGAGCCTCCGGAGTC
>CALDGV010000370.1 GCA_937941745.1 uncultured Prosthecobacter sp.
ACTATGGCACCTTCAATTCCGGCGACCGGGAGGCCATGCTCGCCCTGCTGACCGACGATGTAGTGCATGACATCAACCAAGGAGGTTCGGAAAAGGGTGTCGAAGCCTTTCGGGCCTTCCTCCAGCGCATGGACCGCTGCTATGCCGAGCAGGTGGAGGACCTCGCCATCTTCGCCAGCGCTGATGGATCCAGGGCGGCGGCTGAGTTTTACATCCGTGGCAGATACCTGAACACGGATGAAGGCCTGCCAGAAGCCTGCGGACAGGTTTACTGGCTGCGTGTCGGAGCTTTTTTTGACCTGAGAAACGGTCGCGTGGCAAGGGTGACCAACTACTACAACCTCCAGGACTGGCTCAAGCAAGTGGGCGCGGCCTGAAGACCTTGCCTTCCAAGTTGCACGGCATGTCCACGGAAAGTCACCATCACCGAAACGCGCATCATGTGCGGCGGAACTTTCTGTGCCATGTGCTCGAAGGGGGGCTCTACATGGGGGGCACGGCGTTTCTGGCTCCAGAGAGTGTGCTGCCTAAAATGGTTCAGTCGCTGGGCGGCCTGCCCTGGGTCATTGCAGTGATGCCAGTGCTCCTGCCCGCTGCCTTTGCCTGCATGGGGCTTTTCATCGCTCCCGTGGTGGAGAGGCTCACACGCTTCAAACCCTGGGTGCTCGGCTTCGGCCTGCTGCAACGCCTGCCCTACCTGATCACCGGCCTGATTCTCCTGCTGGTGAAGGACCTTGATGGCTGGCTGCTGCCACTGGTGGTGCTGACACCAGTGGCCTCCGGCCTCATCGGTGGAGTGACGGTGGTGGCCTGGATGGAAATGGTGACACGCATGGTGCCTGAAAAGATCCGAGCTGCCGGCTGGTCGGCACGCTACATCATGCAGGCCATGCTCGGCGTGGGTGCAGGGATCGTGATCCACCGGGTATTGACCCATCTGCCGGGACGTGAAGGCTACGCCTGGCTTCATCTGGCGGCATTCGGCATGCTCTTCCTTTCCTGGCTGGCCCAGCTTCCGATGCATGAGCCCGAGTTTCACGGTCATGCAAAACCTGCGCCCCAGCCTTATCTGGCCTACCTTCGCAGCCTGCCAGGCCTGCTGGCTGAGCAAAAGCATCTCAAAAAGCTCATGTTTGCCCGGTTCTTTGGCACCGGCTTTCTGATGCTGGTTTCCTTCCTCACCATCCATGCCCTGAAGATCACAGGCCGGCCCGAAGCGGATGAAGGACACTTTGTGATCTGGCAGGCGGTGGGCACGGTGCTTGGCAGCCTCCTTGCCGGCTGGGTGGGCTACCACAGCGGCGGCAAGATCCTGATTCAGGCATCGCGCCTCGTCTGCCTGGGACTCTGCGGCTGGGTCATGTTCAATGAAAGCTTCAGTGGATTCACTGTGGCCTACTTCGTCCTTGGTTTTGGCCTCTTCCTTGACCGTGTGGGAGATCTTACCCTGGCGGCGGAGCTCTGCCCCGTGGCGCGAAGATCCACGCTTCAGGCCATTCTCGGCTTCTTCAACGTGTTCTCCCTGCTCCTTTCCAGTTTTGTTGCCGGGCAGGTTTATCGCATCACGGAATCCTTCCACGCAGTGGCCTGGCTGGCAGGCGGTTGCGCCGTGATCTCCATGTTTCTGCTGGCCCGCATCCCCGAACCCCGCAAATCGCGGCTGGTGCCAGGTTCGGAGATGTGATGTCTGGAACAGGGCGGATCAGCGGGCGCTGATGTCATACACCAGCAGCTTTTTGGCGATGGGCTGAAGCACTTCCTTCACTGCCTTCACATGCACAGGATGCTTCTCATAGGTGGCGAGGTCGGCTGGATTGGCGAACCGCATGACCAGCCCGACATCAAAGCTGTCATCCACGACTGGACGATCACTGGCGAGGGCCGTGCCCACGCTCAGGTGCTGAATCTCGGGAATCTCAGCCTGGAACATCTTGGCTGCGTCAATCACCTTGGCACGATCCGCCGCATCTCCGGGCTTCTTCAACCACACGAGGACAACGTGCTCCACCTTTCCAGCAGCAGTGGTCTTGTGACCCATGGGGCAGGAAGTGCAGGAGGAAAGCAGGGCGGATGCAGCGAGGGCAAAGATGACGATGGCGTTTTTCATGGTGAACTCTAGTCTGGCGAGCCATGAACCAAGCGTCGAGATTGTTTTTCTGTCTGGGAGTCCTCTGCCACGTCCTGCCATTGGCGGCTCAGGAAGCGCAGACCTTTGACCGGCTGACCTTTCATGCCGCACCCAAGTCACTGCCCGCCAATGCGCGGACAGAAAGCTGGCCGCGCATGCTGGGACCTCGTGACAATGCATCGAGTCAGGAAACCCAACTGCTTCATGACTGGCCCGAAGGTGGACCTCAACTGGTCTGGGAGGTGGCCATGGGAGAAGGCTACACCTCGCCTGTCATCAGCGGCGATTACTGCGTGATCTTCCATGCCCTGGACAAGAAAGAGACCATCGAGTGCCTGCACCGTGAAACCGGCCGCCGCTTCTGGTCCCAGTCCTATTCGGTAGAATATCAGGACCGCTACGGCTTTGGTAACGGGCCCCGTGGCAGCCCCGTGATCGCCGACGGCGTCGTGGTGACGCTGGGCGTGACCTCCATGCTCTGCGCCTTCGACCTCAAGACCGGCCAGGAACTCTGGCGGCATGATCTGCGGAAGGAATATCACGTGCCGCAGGACTTCTTTGGCGCTGGCTCCTCGGCCTTGATTCATGAAGACAGGGTGATTGTGAATGTCGGCGGCAAGGCAGAAGCATTTGATGGCTTCGAGGACCGCGGAGAGCGTGCACGCAAACTGGCCACCAAAGGCGTCAGCGTGGCTGCTTTTGACCTCAAGACTGGCGTTGTGCGCTGGAAAATCGAAGACGAATGGGGCGCGAGCTATGCCTCACCCATTCTGGCGAAACTGCACGGCCAGCCCAAGGTGCTGATCTATGCTGGAGGCGAAAGCAACCCCGCCATCGGCGGCCTGCTGTGCATTGATCCAGCTTCAGGCACCCTGCACGACCGCTTTCCCTGGCGAGATGAGGAATACATCCAGGCTACTGGCAGCAGCCCGGTGGTCATTCCGGAAAAGAACCGTGTCTTTATCACCACCTGCTATCCTAAAAACCGCCCCATCGGAGGTGTGATGGTGGAGTTTGATGCCAGCTTCAAGGCCCGTGAAGTCTGGAAAAGCACCAAGATCGCCTGCCACTGGATGACTCCGCTTCATGAGGGCGGGCACCTGTATGCCATTGACGGCGAGCGGGAGAACAATTCCCGGCTGGTGTGCGTGAATGCCGAGACGGGTGCCGAAGTCTGGAGCAAGAACCTGGAATGGCAGGACAGCACGCTTTCCGGCATCCTAGGCCGGAGCCAGCCCGTCGGGCTGAGCATCCTGCGGGCCAATCTCCTTCAGGCGGACGGAGCTTTTCTCTGCCTGGGAGAGACCGGAAGCCTGCACTGGCTGAAGCTGAGCCCTCAAGGCTGTGAAGAATTGAAGCGCACACAGCTCTTTTATGCGCTCAACACCTGGAGCCTGCCAGCCTTGAGCCACGGTCTTCTTTATGTCCGCCAGGAGGCCGAAGGTCTCGACAGGAAAACCGGCCCGCGCGTCCTTTGTTACGATCTTCGACGCTAACAAAACAAAGCCCGGCGGCCTTGTGGGTCGCCGGGCTTGAAGAGGCTGAGCCGATCAACGGGCGGGCCAGACACTGAGCGGACCTGTCGAGCTCAAAGGCCCCGCCGAGCGCACCAGACGGTTGATTTCAGTGCCGAGCTCAGGGCGTTTCGTTTCAGTGAAGTGGTTGGTGAAGTTCCAGGCACCACCATACATCCGGAAGAAGGAACCCGCTTTGAAGGGGCTGCCCGCAGGTGCCACATTCTGGGTGTGGTCAAAGGGCTCCATCAGAGCTGCTGGGACAGGCAGGCCGGAAGCCTGCATCGTCTCGATGGTCACCGGGCCGCTGAAGAGGCCGATGCCAAGGGCGGAATCGATGCCGACCATGCCGTCGTTGTCCGTCTCCCGGTCGGTCTGGTTGCGCAGATAATAGGTGGGTGAGCCTTCCAGACCGATCAGGGGCATCCGTTCGCCAGGAGCAGACATGGTGTTGCCAAACACGGAGTATTTCGGGTAGGCGCGGCGGACCATATCCAGATTCTTCACAGCGCTGCCAGCGTTGCGGATGCGGCCCCAGTCGCCATTGACGACATTGTGCAGCGCCCAGTCCAGTCCCATGAGACCCAATGAAGCCTTGGCATTGATGGCGACCGTGGAATTGCTGCTTGCCGCCTGGCTGGCCAGGGCCGCGCTGTCAGCACCATCAAAGCGGGCAACCGAATAGAAATTGTCTCCTGCTGTGCGGCCTCCATAAAGATAGAAGGGAATCAGGGAGCCGTCACTGCGGAGCATGTTCCGGGGATGGAGAGGACCATTGTTCATGCGGTTCCAGAACTCCGTTGTCAGGTTGCCCAGATCGGGATCGCTGGAGCTGACCATTTCCTGGGCAGGCGTGATGTCCAGAGGGGCCTGGCTAGGCAGATTGATGCGCACGACCTGTGCAGCAGCACGCATCACCAGCCAGGTATTGTTGATCATCTGCTGTGCCTCGCCGATGCCTTCGCGGACCTCCTGGCCGTAGTCGGCGAGCGGGCTGCCGGTATGCGGACTGCTCACTGTCGCGGCGAACCGGACATCATTGCGCAGTTCGCGCAGGAAGGCTTCATCCTGGACGCTCAGGTCGTGACACTCCACAGGGCCGCTGGGAATGCTCATGAGGTAGCGGATGACAAGACCACCCTTGCTATGCCCCACCAGCACCACATAAGGCTCACGTCCGGCGTAGCGT
>CALDGV010000371.1 GCA_937941745.1 uncultured Prosthecobacter sp.
TCGAACTTCTCCTGGGGCCTCGGCATCCTGAATGCGGGCACGGTTTCCAGCAAATGGCGCCGTGGTCAGGCCATGCTGGACCTTGAACCGACAGAGCACGCCGCGCCGGTGCTCGGCGAGGTGCAGGGCCGCTTCAAGGTGCGCTACAACAACGGCCCCATCCTCAAGCCCTGGACCCGGACCGACCTGCCCGCCTACACCACGCTCGCCGTCTTCCGCACGGAGGTGGCCAAGTATGGCTCGCCGGAAGGGGTGCAGGTGAATTCACCCGCGCAGGCCATCGCGCCGTTCGGCAAGGGCCGCGTGTTTGTCTCCAGCCCGCATCCGGAGAACACTCCCGGCCTGGAGCACCTCATCCCACGCGGCATCTTCTGGGCGGCGGGTGACAAGAAGGAGGCGGTGGTGCCATGAAGCACGCCCTGATTCTGCTGGGCCTCGCTGTTGCTGCCTTCGCCCGCGATGCTGAGACCGCGGCCGCTACGGACCGGGAGCGCTTTCTCACGGTTTTGCAGAAGCACTTTCCTGCCTGGGATGCCGACCACGATGGCGTTTTGTCCGTGAACGAGATCAACCAGCACGTGGCCGATCCCGAAGTGCGTGGCGAGGCTGCGGCGGCCATCGCAGCCCTGAAGCGCGCCTCGCGCATTCGTCAGCCGACGCTGCCGACCTTCACCCTGGAGCATCTGGAGGTGCTCGCGAAGGCCCAGCCTCCGGCGAAAGGCATGCCGGACTTTCCCGCGATGTTTGGCGGCAGTCTGAAGCGCATCGCGAGTGCCCGGCGGGAGCTTTTCGCTGCCGATGGACCCCGCATCGAAACGATCAGACAGGGGAAGATGGGGAACTGCTTTTCGCTCGCGCCCCTGGCCGCCCTGGCGCACACGCGCCCCGACTACATCCGCACGGAAATGATCCGTCCGCAGCCGGATGGGCGGTATCTCGTGAAACTGGGCCGGAAGGAGGTGAAGGTCGCTCCGCCGACGGATGCGGAGATCGCGCTCAGCTCGGGCAATGAAGACGGCAGCCTGTGGGTGAACGTTTATGAAAAGGCTGCCGGTGAGGCCCACAATGAGCAGAAGCCCGCCGACAAGCGCGAGGCCACCGGGCTCGATGCGCTGAACCGCGGCGGCAGCGCAGGCACGCAGCTCGCCTTCATCACGGGGCGGGAGATGTTCCGCGTCTCCTGCAAGTTCGCCAAGCAGAAGGACCTGCCCAAGGCCGACTACGACAAGCACATGGCCGAGCTCCGTGCCGCGTTGACCGCCGCCACCCGTGACAAACGGCTGATGACCTGTGGCACGCTGAAAACGACCATCCCCGGCATCACGCCAAACCATGCCTATGCCATCCTGGGCTATGACCCTGCCACCGATGTCATCCGCCTGTGGAATCCCCATGGCGACACCCGCGCCGTGAAAGGCGAGCCCGGCCCGAAGAACGGCTATCCCCTCCGCGACGGCATCTTCGAGATGCCGCTTACCGTCTTCGTCAAGGAGTTCGCCGGCACGGCCTATGAGGTCGTGGCTGATTCGAGGCCGGCTCCGTGATGCGAATGGCCACGGCAGCCTCCCGAGTCAGCGTGACTGGCTTGAGCCGGGCGAAGCAGGACTGGCGACATGCTCAAGCATCCACCGGGCAATCGTGGCATAGATGGGAAAGTCCGTGATCAGAACATTGTGATGATCTGCACCGGGGACTTCGAGCCACTGTTTTTCAATCTTGGCGTTCAGGGAGGCAAACAGGCGCAGCCCTGAATCCATGGGCACCACCCGGTCGGCCGTGCCGTGGCACATCAATACAGGGAGCGACAGTCGCGAGGCCGGCAGGTCGGAGCGAATTTCAGCGATGGGAATGCCAGTCCGCCATTGGTAAACCTGTTCAGCACCTCCAAGCCACAGGGCCGCCAGCCATTGCCCCACACGCCGTTTCACATTGTTTTCCAGGGTCAGATCCAGGCGGTCAAAGCTGCTGATGACGACAAGCGTCTTCCAGAAGGCGTCAGGCTGAGCCGCAGCGTGGATGGCCACCGCACCTCCCATGGACATTCCCAGTAAGCCCGCGGGCTGGGGTGAGAACCCAAACTTCGCTGCCGCCTCCTTCAGCAACAGGCCTGGAATGTAGGCCTCTCTCAGGCCGAAGGTCACCACTTTCACGGGATGATCACCATGCGCAGGCATGTCAGCCAGCAGGCAGCGGAAGCCCACCGCGCAGAGCCGCTCCCCGATCAGCAGATAATCCTCCTTCCTTCCATTCCTGCCATGCACCAGCACCACGTTTCCGAGGATGCTGCCGGCATTCGCCAGTGGCACGGACTGGCCATGGAGCTGCTCACGAATCACCTGCCCGCGCTTTCCGAGGCTTCCATCCGGCGCAGGCTCCATCAACAGGCATGGCGTCTGGTCTGACAGTCGAAAGGCCGTGATCTTCACCCCATGTCCCGAAGGATGATCGAGAAACTCGCGGTGGTAGTCCTGAAGCGGGCGGCGCGCGGGCGATGCGATCTCCAGCCCTGCCCAGGTCCAGGCCGCGATCAGTGCTCCGAGAAACAGGATGGGCAGGATCATGCAGCGACGAAACATCATCTGCCGCTGTTTAGCGGCAGGCGCCGGACTTGGAAAGAAAATTGCCGGGGGTTGGCGGCTTCTCTGACACGTCAGGCCAAGAACCAAGCAGGATGCCGCTAAAACAGATGAGTAATCAGGTGAGAACATGGCACATTCCCCGCGATAGCAGACTCCCTCCTCCCGCATCCTCATGAGCACCAAGACCGATCCTTCGAAACCGCTGAGCAAAAACCCGCACCTCATCAAATGGGTCAAAAAGATGGCCGCCCTCTGCAAGCCCGACCGCATTCATTGGGTGGACGGCTCCAAGGCGGAATACGACCAGCTCTGCGAGCAGATGGTGGCTGGCGGCACCTTCATCAAGCTGAACCAGAAGCAGTGGCCGGGCTGCTACTACGCCAAGTCCGACCCCAGTGACGTGGCCCGCGTCGAGGAGCGCACCTTCATCTGCTCTCATTCCAAGGAGGGCGCTGGCCCCACGAACAACTGGGTGGAGCCCTTTGAGATGAAGAAGAAGCTCCGCAGCCTGTTCAACGGCTGCATGCGGGGCCGCACCATGTATGTGCTGCCCTTCAGCATGGGCCCGCTGGATTCGCCCATCTCGCAGATCGGCGTGCAGCTCACCGACTCCCCCTACGCCGTGGTGAACATGCGCATCATGGCCCGCATCGGCAGAAAGGTCTTCCAGATCATCGACAAGGGGCACAAGCGCGTGGTGCCCTGCATGCACACCGTCGGCGCTCCGTTGAAGAAGGGGCAGAAGGACGTGCCCTGGCCCTGCAACAAGGAGAAGTACATCGTCCATTTCCCGGAAACGCGCGAGATCTGGAGCTACGGCTCCGGCTATGGCGGCAACGCCCTGCTGGGCAAGAAGTGCTTCGCCCTCCGCATCGCCTCCGCCATGGCCCGCGACGAGGGCTGGCTGGCCGAGCACATGCTCATCCTCGGCGTCGAAAATCCGAAGGGGGAGAAGACCTACGTGGCCGCCGCCTTCCCCAGCGCCTGCGGCAAGACGAACTTCGCCATGCTCATCCCGCCCAAGCACTTCGCGGAGAAGGGCTGGAAGGTCTGGACCGTGGGCGATGACATCGCCTGGCTGAAGCCCGGCGCCGACGGACGCCTCTACGCCATCAACCCCGAGTCCGGCTTCTTCGGCGTGGCCCCCGGCACGAGCGAGAAGACCAACCCCAACGCTATGGCCTCCCTGCGGAAGAACACCATCTTCACCAACGTGGCGCTCACGCCCGATGGCGGTGTCTGGTGGGAGGGCATGACCGACACGCCGCCCGAGAAGCTCACCGACTGGCAGGGCAACCAGTGGACGCCTGAGATCGCCAAGGAAAAAGGCACCAAGGCCGCGCATCCGAACTCCCGCTTCACCGCCCCTGCTGCGCAGTGCCCCACCATTGATCCCGACTGGGAGAAGCCCGAGGGCGTGCCCATCGCCGCCATCATCTTCGGCGGCCGCCGCGCCACCACGATGCCGCTCATCTACCAGGCCTTCAACTGGGTCAGCGGCGTCTATGCCGGGGCCACCATGGGCAGCGAGATGACCGCCGCCGCCGCAGGCACCATCGGCAAGGTCCGCCGCGACCCCATGGCCATGCTGCCCTTCACCGGCTACAACATGGGCGACTACTTCCGCCACTGGATCTCCATGCAGCGCCGCCTCACGGAAAGCCCGCGCATCTTCCACGTGAACTGGTTCCGCAAGGACAAGGACGGCAAGTTCCTCTGGCCCGGCTTCAGCGACAACATGCGCATCCTTAAATGGATCGTGGACCGCGCCACCGGCCACGGCATGTCCAAGGAAACCCCCGTCGGCTGGGTTCCGCACTACGAGGACATCGACTGGACCGGCCTCGACTTCCCGAAAGAGAAGTTTGAGGAGCTGCAGGCCTTCGACCGCGCCGCCTGGAGGCAGGAGATCCTCTCCCACGAAGAGCTCTTCCTGGACCTCAAGACCCACCTGCCGAAGGAGCTGATCTACGAGCGCGAGCTGCTGATCTGCCGCATGTAGGAACGCGGCCTCCTCTGCCGCTCATGGGACCACCGCCTGCCGAAAGGGAGGCGGTGGTCTGCTTTTTGGGGGCGGCGGGCAAAGCTTTTTCATTTTTGAAATGGCAAACAAAATGAAAACAGGATTGGTTAGTCATGCCATGAAAATCTCTGAACTGTCCGTGGACGCCCTGGACCAGCTGGAAGCCCGGCTGGCCGCTGATCTGGAGATGGTGCGGCGGGTGAAGGCCGTGATGCTGGAATACCAGCCGCTAGGCAGCGGGCCCTCCGCCATGTCTCCCATGCCTGCCGCTGCGGCGCTCCCGGCGGCGGAGGCCAGCCCTGCGGAGGCTCCGCCGCCCGTGCCGCCCCCGCCTGCGCTGGAGGAGGTGCTCATGGGAGCCCTCCGGCAGATGCCGGCCCAGGGCTTCATCCAGGCGGAGCTGCAGAAGGCCGCCAGCAGGCAGGGCGGCTGGATCGAGAACGAGGTGATCAAGAACTGGGTGAGGCGGAAAATCCGCGAGGGAGTGATCCGGGTGGTGGAAAGCCGGACGGGAAGGCTGGGCAGCCGGTATGCCGCCTGCCTGGACCGGCTGGAACCGCACCCGAAACCGCCGGAAACGTCTCAGGAACCGGCCGACGCGGCTGTTTGACGGCCGGAAACCGCGCTTCGACGGCCGGGAGGAGGCGGAAAACGGGCTGGCGCAGACGATTTCCGCGCCGACCCAGGTCCATGCCGTCCCGTTTACGGCGATTTCCGGCCGGGAAAAGGCCCTGAAACACCGGGAAATCGAAATCGCCGGGCGGGATTATGGATTTGCTGGCCGGGCAAATCGAAAAAACAGCCCGGAAATCGTCTATTCAAGCCGGACAAATCGAAATCCCGGCCCGGCAAACGCAGATGCGGGCACGGAAAAGGACTGTTTCCGCCCGTTTATTCGAGGCATCCTGCCCGGAATCGCAGCCTTCCATGGGGCAATCGGGCCTTTCGGGCCGGAAAGCAGCGTTTTGAGCCTGGAAAAGCAGCCATTTCAGTTCGGAAAGAGCCTCGCCGAACAGTCGGCGGCGTTTTTCCTGCGGACCTCCCGGGAGAGCCTCCGGGAAGGTTGGGTTGAGGGACGGTTCAGGCCGGGTTTCCGCCCGGCAGGCCCGGAAGCAGGCGGGTTGTTCCACGGAGCGGGCTGGCTGGCGGCGGCGATCCCTCCCTCCGCCCGTCACGCCAGGGCGTTGGGGCGGCTCCAGCGCACGCGGGCCAGGGCCAGTTCCCCGCGGCCGGTCTTGGGGCACCAGGAGCCGTCGGTGATCCAGGATTCCTCCGCGCTGGCGTGGGCGATGCCGAAGTTGCCGTTAAAGGCGACGAGCTCGGGATGGTTCAGGGCATCCCCGATGATGGGCAGGACAATGCGCTCGGTGGCCTTGATGAGGCGCAGCGTCTTCACATCCACCTGGGCCACCCACAGCGGCGCCCGCCAGCGCACGATCTTTTCATTGGAGGCATCCTTGCGGGTATAGACGAGGAAGAGGCTGTCGGAATGCGTGAGCCAGTGCTGCTGGGTGGTGTGGGTGACGAGGGGCTCGCCATCGTCCCAGGTCCAGGCCTGCTGGGGCTCGTAATGCAGGCCGTCATCACTCACGGCCACGTAGCCGCGCTGGTCCTCGGCGCGGATGGTGAGGTAGTAGCGGCCCTGGAAGCGGGTGAGGGAGGGCTCCAGCAGGCCGCGGCCCTTGTCGTTGGTCAGGGCGGGGCCGGTCTCCTTGACGGTGAGGCTGCGGCCGTCGAAGGCGCAGTGGACGCCGCAGACGGAGCGCGGGCGGCCCTTTTCACCGAAGGTGAAGCTCATCATCACGTCGCCATCCGGCATGACCACGCGCTGGCCGCAGTTGTTGGAGTAGATCTCACTGCCGCGCGGGTCGTCCCACATGAGCTTCTGGCGCGGGCCCCAGGCACCATCCTTCCAGACGGCATAGACCGGCCAGCGCGACGGCTGATTGCGGTCAAAGCCCTTGCCCTTGTAGAAAACGTTGTGCCCCAGGGCCAGGATGCTGCCGGTGGGCGCATGAAACTCCGGGGTGACATCGCAGACGCCTTCGTTCCAGCCTTCCTGGGCAGGCACGTGCCCCAGCGGCGGGGCTGGCTGGAAAGGGGCCCAGGTGCGGCCGTTGTCTGTGGAGGTGGTGAAGTGCACATGGCCGAAGAAGTCCGAGCCCATGATGGGCTGGAGGGTCATGAACATGCTGCCGCCGACCCGGCAGGCGCGGGGGTGAAACCACAGCGGGCCGGGCGCGCCCTCTGGCACAAGCACCTGCTTTTCGATCGACTGCAGCAGGGGGGCGGCCTGGGCCGAGGCCGCCGGGGCGGCGGCGAAGGCGAGGCTCTGGGCGAGGAAGGTGCGGCGGGAGGTGGGCATGGGCCCGAAGTTTACGGGCAGCCG
>CALDGV010000372.1 GCA_937941745.1 uncultured Prosthecobacter sp.
ATGTCCGCTTGAGCCGGCCTAGGGCATCTCCATGCCCCATGACTGCCTTTGGCAGACAGCTTGTCTTGGAATCTCCAGAAACAGAAAGTGCAGCTGCATCTGGGTCATGAAAAGCTGCACAGCCCGCATTCAGGAAATCCCAATTTGAAGATTGCGGATTTGATTAAGATCTATTAAGTTTTGTTAACTTTATGGACTTTACTGCATTCACAACCCGTTCGGCGGGCATGATGCAGCTTTTGGGCCGGGGCGTCCTGGCTCTGGCTGCCGTGTTTCTCGGCGCATGTTCTTCGTCTGCCCCCAGGTCTGAGATCGTCGTCAGTGTGAAGGATCAAAAACTCGGCCTGTATGATCAAGGGGTGCTGCGGAAGGAATACGACATTTCCACATCCAAGTTTGGCATCGGAGACCAGCCGAACAGCTATCGCACGCCGCTTGGGAAGCACGAGGTGATTGCCAAAATTGGCCACGGGCTGCCGACAGGGGCAGTTTTGAAGAGCCGGTCCTGGAATGGCGAGGTTCTGAAACCGAACGCCCCTGGTCGTGATCCCATTGTTTCTCGCATCCTCTGGCTCAGGGGGATGGAAAACAGCAATCGCAACGCCATGCGTCGGTTCATTTACATCCATGGCACCACGGAGGAAAGCCGTCTGGGCAAGCCGGCGAGTTACGGATGCATCCGAATGGGCATGAAGGATGTGGTGGACCTTTTCAACGATGTCGGCATCGGAGCGAAGGTGGTCATTACCCGGAGTGGTCTTCCTGCGGGAGCCAAGCCACCGCGTGTGGAGGAAGCTGAGCCTGAAGCCATGGTTGCTGAAAAATCAGACCAACCCGCCAGCCTCGAAGCACCATCTCCCGCAACCAATCCTGCCACTGCTGAAGTGGCGCCGAAAAAGGGTGAGTTGAAGACGGATTCCAAGACAGACAATGCTTCGAAGGAACAGCCAGTCGCTAAAGGTAAGTCCAAAAAGACCTCACCGAAGGGTGACAAGCCAACCACGGGCAATGTTGTGAGCCGGAACCATCATCCGGCTGCTGCCTGATTCGCAATGCTTCGGAAGTTTACGCCCTAAAGCATCGTGCGTGAATAGGGCAGCAGTTCAAGTGGTGAGCAGCGGAGCCCCGTAGGGCAGTTCATCAGGAAGGGGAGCAAACTCAGAGATGCGTTCCCAGAGCTTGCTGTAGTCCTTGTTGACGTCACCACTGAGGCAGTCGGTCAGTTCTGCTCCTGCTTCGGGGTGCTTCATCACCACGTCTTTGAAAGAGAAGTTGGGATTGTAGAAGGCGTACACCAGCTTGCGCATGTTCTCGACGCCCATGCGCATCTGGCGGCCATACTCCGTGAAGCGCTCAGGAGATAAGTCTCCGGCTGCCAGAGCTTCGTGAATGGCATCTCCTGCCAGCACGCCGCTTTTCAGGGCAAGCATCACGCCGCTGCTGAAAACAGGATCAAGGAAGGCGTAGGCATCTCCGACGAGGAGCAGACCATGGGTGCAGCCGTACTTGGAGTGCTTGGAGTATTCGCTGGTGATCCAGAACTCTCCCGTGCACTGGCCGGTGGAAAGGCGCTCCTTGATCCATTGATTCTCCTGGATCTCACGCTCAAACATCACCTTGGGATCACGCACGCCGTCACGGCTCAGGTACTTGCCTTCAGCGACAACCCCGACGCTGACGAGATCATCGTGCATGGGAATGTGCCAGAACCAGCCTTTGTGAGGGATGAAAGCGATGGTTGTCCCCCCTTCATCAATGCCCTCGGCGCGCTTGGAGCCTTTGTAGTAGGTCCAAACTGCCACCTTGTTAAGATAAGGGTCGCCCACCCTCCAACCAAGGCGGTGGGAGGCGAAAGCCTCCTTGCCTGTCGCATCCACCACCAGTTTCGCGAGCAGATGTTCGGTGCGGCCGTCCTTGCTGCGGACCTCAACGCCGATCACATGGCCGCTGTCATTGCGCACGAGTTGGGTCACGGTGGTTTCCTCACGCACTTCCGCACCTTTCTCCCGGGCATTGTCGAGCAGCATCTGATCAAATTCAGAGCGCATCACCTGCCAGGTTTGAGCCACGGTTTCCTTGTCGTAGCGCGTGTAGAAATAGAAGGGCTGTGATTTGCGGCCGTCAGGCTGCACGAAGTTCACGCTGTACTTCTTCACAAAGTGAGACGTGCGCATCTTGTCGATCATGCCCAGTCTCTCCAGAGGCCCAAAAGTGAAGGGAATGAGCGATTCGCCGATATGGTAGCGGGGAAACTTTTCGCGTTCCAAAACGAGTACACGGTGGCCGTGCTCAGCCAGGATGGCCGCCGTGCTGGCACCGGCAGGGCCGCCGCCGATGATGATGACGTCGTGGGTGACTTGGGGGATCATAAGACATTCATGAAACGGCTCCGAGATGCTGTGAGAACATGCATTCTTGCTATCGGAATGATGCCGGTAGGGCATCACACCTCCCCGACGCACTCATTCAGGCCGGTCGGCGATGGCAAGCACGGTCTGGAAATGCGGAGTGCGTGCTTCGCGGTGCACGATGCTGGTCTGAACAGGGTGGAATCCCGCATCCGACAGCATCTCATGCAGTTCCGCCTCAGAGAATCCCAGCCAGATGTCAGCGTAAAGCTCGCGGGCCTTCTCAAACTGGTGTTTCAGCAGGTCCAGGACAACGATGCGCCCGCCAGGTTTCAGCAGGCTGAAAGCGGCACGCAGAGCCTGGGCTGGACGCTGCGCATGATGCAGCGCCTGGCTGAGGAAGACGAGGTCCATCGTGCCGTGCTCGATGGGCGGATTTTCGAGGTCGCCCAGGCGAAATTCCAGATTGGTGAAGCCATGACGATTTGCCAGGTCGGCTCCGTAGGCCACCATGGCTTCGCTGTTGTCCACCGCGATGACCTTCTTCGCCCGCTGGGCTAGCAGCTGTGACAGCGTCCCCTCGCCGGCGCCGAGGTCGGCAATCATGAGGGGTGGCATCAGTTTCAGGAGGGTTTCCCCCAGCCCCTTCCAAGAGCGGCCCGGAATGTAATGACGGCCGAATTTGCCCGCCAGTGCGTCAAAGTAGGCCTGGGCAGTCCGCTCGCGCTTTTGCAGGACCACTTTGAGGGCGTGAGCGTCCTTTTTCACCTCGCGCAGCTCCTCGCCGGCGGAATCCAGAAGCGCCAGGAAGTGCTTCCAAGGCTGCCCTTTTCTCTCATCGGGTTCATCGAGCCGGTAGAGACGGTTTTTGCCGGAACGCCGGTCACTCACGAGGCCTGCGCCCTTGAGCTTGCTGAGCTGCGCAGAAATGTTCGACTGCGGCAGTGACAGGATTTCCTGGAGTTCAGCCACGCTGAGTTCTTCACGCCTGAGCAGGAGCAGCAAACGCACGCGCGTCGGGTCGGCGACGAGGCTGAGAGACTTGAGGAGGGAGGTCAAAACAGGGGCGATCCTATCAACGCATCGTCATCCATCAATGCGGAAGAGCGTCCTCCTGCCGCAGCCAGCCAGACTCGCGGATGACCTGCTGCAGTTGGGGGGATTTCAGGGCGACGGGTGGGATGTGAACCCCTACCTTTTCCCGGGTCCACCAGGCCTGGTCGGGAGCATCCAGCGCATTGAAGCGGTAGCGATAGACGCTGACTCGGATCCAAACCGGAGGCTCTTGGGGGAAGGGATTGCCTTCCAGCAGGCTGAGCGTGCCCGGATCGTTCTGCAGGAGCTTCCAGATGAAGTGGGGAACCCAGTTGTTTCTACCAGGAACCTTGGACCAGGGGAACCAGGCTGCCCAGTCGAGCCGGTAATGGTAGGGGGTGATGACCACGGGCCGACGCATCGGGTCGGTGGGCTTGGCCTTGAATTCATACTCCTTCCAGTCGCTGAGCATTCCAGGCACGCTGTCGGAGGTGCCTTCAAAAACCAGTTCGTAGCGCTCGCGGTCGATGCTGCCAAAGGCCCCGTAGGTGTTGACGAGGTGCAGCTTGTCAAAAGACCCGTTCATGGCCTGCTGGTCGGTGAAAAAGAGGTTCTTCACAGGTGCCAGACTCAGCAAGGCCACCATGACGCTGAACAAAGCCACGATGACGAGGTGGGCGTGGGAGGCCGGCAGAGCCTTCTCTGCCGAAACAGCCGCCCGGGAGGTGATGAAAGCTGGCAGGAGCCGCCGCCAGAAGCTGTCGTCAAAACAGGCCAGGGCAGGGATGATGGTCAGCCAGTTGAGGAAGGAGAGGTTGCCAGTCAGGATCAGCACGCCCATGAAGCCTGCCATCAGCAGGCCGGCGATGTGTCGTGCCCGACGACCGTAGAAGCCGAACCAAGGCACCACCAGTTCGACAAAATGATTGGTCAGGACACCTGCCTGATGAAACCAACGGGGAGCGAAGTGCAGCCAGCGGCTGAGCGGGTTGGGAATGGGCTGGGTCTCGTAGTGGTAGTAGAGGGCTGTCAGATCCCGCCAGCAGGCATCACCGCGCAGCTTGATCAGCCCGGCACCGAGCATGATGCGCCAGATGAGCCATCGATAGAGCCAGAAGACGAGAACCGGCGGAGGTCGTCGGGGGAAGGGGCGCGGGTCCAGCAGCGGACAGAGCAGTGCGGCTAGAAAGCCGGTCTCCAGAATCTGAATGTCCCAGCCATAGGAAAGCCATTCCTGCCCGATGGGCAGCAGGGAGAGATAAAGTGCCCAGAGAATGAGCATCATCAGGGCGTTGGCGTAGCCTGCCATCACCAGGGCAGAGATGGCCACGCCGCTCCATGTCACACCCAGGATCAGGCTGTCGTCACACCGGAACCAGAAGAGGGAGGGCATCTCCATGAAAGCCTTCCAAGGCGAGCCAAAGTGAGCCACCACCCGCTCCACAAAGAGGTCAGCTGGCAGCAGCCCATCATGCCCGACCAGGGGGATGAACTGCTGAGCCGCTGATAGAAAGGCAATGAACCAGACCAGGCCCATGAAGCGAAGCAGGACAAAGCGGGTGAGCCGGTAGTTCTCACCCGCCTTTTCCAGCCAGCGGAGGGCTCGAAGCCAGAATGACGCCACAGGCTCGGGCCTGGGTTCGGGCGCTTGTTCGGGCTGGATGGCATCCATCAGCATGAGCGGATCGTGATCAAGCCACCCGGCAGGTCAAGCCGTGAGCTTGGCTCACTTCTTTTCCAGCAGCGCCCGAGCCTTGTCAGCGGTCATGCCCATGGCGGGCAGGTCATAACCCAGGGTGTCACCATTGGGTTTGAAGCCACCACCATCGGCATCCACGTAGATCGGGTTGTTGTAGGCGCATGGGCGCATCTTGGCATAGTCGCTGGTGCCGTAGCCGATTTTCTGATCTCCATCCTCATCAATGGCGACGACGATCAGATGCGCATCGTGCTGGAGCGGAATCCTGAGGGTCTGGTCAAACTTCACCACGCCGTCCTGGAACATTTTCGGATGAGATTTGCGGGTGTAGTTGAACTTTGGATCCGGGCGGCTGTTCACCAGCACCTGCACACGGTCGATGTCCATCCAGTCAGTGCACTGCACGCGAACCTTGAGGTCAATGGAGCCCGTGGCGCGGTCATCGTCACCAGCGATTTTGCCGTTCTGCGTGGTCACCTCCAGGAAGGGGCCGGTGGTGAGCACCATGTTCCCCTGCTTCACGCGGGGAGCGAGTTCGGCCCAGTCGATCTTGGCTGGTTCATCGGTGCTGCTGGGGATGTAGCCGCGCCAGCAGCCGACGCCGTTGCCATAAACGCTGTGAGCATCGGCTACGCCCACGGCCACCAGCCGGTGTCCCTGGTTCAAGAGCTGGCGCCAGATGAACTCACGCACCGAACTGGCTTTGGCGGCCAGCGAACCTGGAGCGCGACTGACTTTGAAGGGGGCTTCTGCCAGGATGTCCGTTCCTGGGCCGTTTTCGGTTTCGGTGGCATCAATCATGGAGCCCACGCCGACAAAGCCGCCATCTTGAACACCATCGCCGTCGCGGTCGATGAACATGTTGGAGAGGTCCGGATGGTTGAACTGGATGTAGCGGTCCGGCCGCTCGCCCTGCCAGCGGCGGAGTGTGAGGGCGGTGATCCGAGGATCATCATTCCAGACAGGGGCTCCGCCGTCCTGCAGCAGTGGGTCAGGCTCGAATGGGAAGGCATTGAAGTGCTGGCGGCTGCCGGTGAGCTCCATGCCCTTCACGGTCTTGATGTGAGCTTCGAGGCCGAGCTGCTTGATCATGGGCTCCCAGTCGTAAAGCCGGTTGTGCTCGGTGGTTGGGGCAAACTCGAGGTGTTCGACGGCGATGTTGATGAGGCGACCATCGGTGTCGCAGACGTTGTCACCGCTGGGTGTGCTGTGGTTGTGGAAGTCACTGCTGATCCAGCCCCGGGTGTCCACCAGGCGCTTGAGGGTCCCTTTGAAGACATGCTCCTGGCCCGGGGCCAGGGTCACCTCCTGCTTCAGGTGGCCGTATTCTGGGCCACGAACGACGATGACCCGATATTTCCCCGGGGGCAGTTGCTGGGTGAAGCGGCCGTTTTCACTGTGATACTGGTCCACGGAGCCGTGTGCGCGCCATTTGGGGCCGAGGTTCAGCTTGGGAGCACCGGCATCCAGTGGTTCAAAGTGGGCCTTGCAGGGAATGGCTTTGCCGGATTCATCCGTGATTTCGAACCGGATTCGTGAGGCGTCTCCCATGACGACCTTCGGGGATGCGGCCGATCCTTCCTCCACGGTGAGGCTGACTTTAGCCTGGGGGCGTCCGAGGTCGTCGATCTGCAGTTCCACCGCTCCCTGGGGCACTTTGAAGCTGTAGCGGCCATCGGCGTCGGGATAAGCCGTGAGAGACTTTTTGCCATCGCTGACGGAGATGGAGGCAGTGACAATCCCCTTGCCATCCTTGCCAGAAATCTGGCCGCTGAGAGTGCCAAGCTTGCGGCCTTGCACAGAGCGAACCTCCCCGACTGCCTCCGCGGGAGACGTGCCCACCGCAAAGAACCGGGCGATCACCACCTCCTGCTTGGGAGCGAGTTCCAGTGTGTCAGACAGCTTTTCGACGCCTGTCAGGCTCAGCAGGCCCAGGGCATAACCACATTTGTGAGCAGGGTTGATGGCGTCTGCCCAGCGGATGCCGTCTTCCGTCGTGCCCGTGCTGTCAAAACGGGTGAAATCATCCTTGGTGGAGACCTTCGCAGGCTTGTCGGACTCGTTGCGCAGGACCGTGGTGATGAAGAGACCCTGCACACCATCCCTGGCGCGGTATTCATGCCGTTCGAACACACCGCCATTCTTGGCGGCCGTGATGACGGACTCCACGGCGGCGGCACCTTGTTCCTTCACCGCCACTTCGCGCACATAGGAGACCTCGCCATGACCGCAGGGACCATAGACCACCAGCTGATCATTGGCGGTGCCGCGCAGGGTCAGATCGTAAAGGCAGCCGGGGCTGACACCATCCGGACCATAGAAAGTGCTCATGTTGGCCCGGCGCAGAGGCGCATTGTGGGAGATTGTGGCCTCCACCTTGTCACTGCGGAGCACAAAATCTCCCCGGATGCCATCGGCCTCCTTGCCTTTGGGCAGTTCAGCTTCACGGCCGAGGGCCGCTTCAAAAACCTCAGCAGCAGGGAGACAGCTCAGGGAGGCAAAAAACAGGGCGAGATAAGGTCGCATGAGAGTCGGAGAAAGGTTGGGAGGGGCGCAGTAAACGCCCTTGGAAGGCCACCTTTTCCGGTTCTCTGTGACTTAACTGTGACTGTTTTCTTCAGGAACCTGCGCAGATGCCAGCTCTGCGCTTTCAGCAGCCTGGCTGCCGTCTCCGGCCATCACACCGATCAGCATGGCAAAGCTGGCGGCCAGGATGCCCGAGAAGGGCTCAAAGAGCAGTCCGTTCAAGGCAAGGATCGGGGTGAGCAGCAGGACCAGGAAGCACAGGCCGAGAAGATAGAGATACTTTTTCCAGGCAGCTTCCAACTCCAGGCCCAGCCACGCGCTGCTGAAGGCGAGCAAGGTGTAGAAGGCATACTGAAGAGGCAGGGATGCCTTCAAGGGCGCCTCCTGAAGCACCAAAAGCCCGGGCAGCCGGCTCGCCAGCCAGCGTGCGGCTTCGGAAAACACGCCGAAGTGATAGAGCGCCAGCAGGGGAGCGCAGACGAGGACGCCAATGAAGAGGGAGACGGCGCGGTTACGGTTCATGCGAAGGGGCAGGCTGGCTGATGTCTGAGGCTGAGGAACGATAGGAATGAACGATGAGATCGCTCAGATACCTGTCTGGCGCATCCACCGCGGTGCGATCAAGAACAAACCTCGTCTGACCGGTGCTGCGAGAGACCAGTTGAAGGCCAAAGGCAAAGTCTTTGAACAGCCGGGTGCACAAGGCTCCTATGGCGCTGCCCTCACGTGCGGCCCGTTCGACCAGTGCCGCCACGGCCTGAGGTTCAAATTCCAGGGAGAA
>CALDGV010000373.1 GCA_937941745.1 uncultured Prosthecobacter sp.
TCGCTCCATACAAGGCGGCAGAGCTGAGTGTCCACCCCCGCAGCTTCACGGGTCCGCAGGGCACGCTCAATTCGGCGGGTGAAAAAGTCGAGGTCCAGGTCCTGGCGACGATAGGAAAAAAGGCGGGCACTGATCTGGGACCGGGGGTTGTAGATGGCACAGCCAATGGGTTTTCCGCGAGCATCTTGAAGCTGCACGACATCCCCCGGCTGCGGATCGCCATAGCGGGCCTTGATCTCGGTGGCATAGACCCAGACGTGACCATGAAAAAGACGAGCGCGAGGTTGGATGGAAAGAGCAGGCATGAGGCAGGGGTGAATAGCGGGGCTTCCGCCATCGGGCAACCTTGAGAAACAGGGCTTCCAGAGGGAGAGCCCCCGGCTTTGTGCTTTCTGGCCAGGGTTTTCCGTTCTTAAATCCAGCAATGTCCCAGCCCAAGCCCAAGCCTGTCGATCCAGCCGAAGTTCGTGAACTGGCCCTTGCCACCATGCGAAGCGCCAAATTTCCAATGCTGGCCACCATGGAGGGAGATCAGCCGCGTGTCCGGCCTGTTTCACCCGTGCGGACAGAGGGTTTCACTGTTTATGTGGCCAACCTTCGGCGCTATGGAAAGACTTCCCAGCTCGCTGCCAATCCAAAAGCGGAGCTCTGCTACGCGGATGACGACCATCATCAGGTGCGGATCGCGGCCCGCGCCGAGGTTTTGACAGATGCCGGGCTGCTAATGGAAATCTGGGAGAGCAATCCCCTTCTCCGCGCCTACCTGCAAACCCCGGACAATCCTGAGCTGATCATCTATCGCTTCACGCCCATCGAAGTCCGCTATATGCGTGAATGGGCGCTGGAGTATCATCCTATCCCGCTGATGGCTTGATCAAAAGAACTGCCTGCGCTCCGCTGCATCAATCTCACCTCACCCACTCTCCTGCATGCTGTCCATCAAGCGTCTGCTCCTTTTTGTCCATCCACTGGGACTAGCCTGGTTGATGCTGGCCTTGTGGCTCGCATGGCGTTTGTGGCGTCGGCAAAGGCAGGGCCTGCTGATCCCAGCAACAGCATGGCTGGTTCTGACTTTCTTTTCATGCACACCTCTGACCTCCTGGCTGCTCCTGCAGCTCGAAAACCGCTTCCCGCAGGTTTCCATTCAGGGAGCGCCAATGGCCGACGTGATTGTTTGCCTGGGTGGTGGTGCGGCGCCTTCGTTGAGCGAGCCCACCGGCGTTAATTTCAACAGCAGCTCTGACCGGATCACCTGCGCGCTGGGGCTGCTTGCCCAGGGGAAGGCCCCTCACTTAGTCGTCGCGGGAGGAGGATATCGCGAAAATGGCGTCTGGTATTCAGAGGCAGATGCCTCTGTTCACTATTTCAAGGACACGTTAAAGATGCCTCATTCCATTCAAAGCCTCGGAATCTGCACGGACACGCATGACGAAGCCTTGAAAGTGGTGGCCCTGGCTCGAGAAAAGGGGTGGAACAAAGCCCTGTTGGTCACTTCGGCTGCCCACATGCCACGTGCGGCGGCCACCTTCCGCAAGGCAGGTGTCGATGTCATGCCGGTTCCCTGTGACTACATCAGCAGCTTCATGAGCATCGGCGATGACTCCTGGGTTCACCTGCCGCAGCTGGGTTCGTTTCAAGGCATCTCCTCCTGGCTGCACGAAATCATCGGTCTCGCTGTTTATAAGATGCGAGGCTGGATTTAGGCGGCCGTTTGAACTCTTTCTCAGCGCATGCCGCGCCCAAGCCAACCTTCCCAAGAATTGCATTCATCCATGTTCTCCCTCTCCCAGAAAAACGCCGTCATCACCGGAGCCGGTTCCGGCATTGGTCAAGCCATCGCCATGCTCTTCGCCCGCCAGGGGGCGCATGTCGAGGTTCTCGACCTGAAGCTGGAAGCGGCGCAAAAGACCGTGGATCAGATCATTGCGGCGGGAGGCAGTGCCAAAGCCGGTGCCGTGGATGTTGGAAATGCCAGCTCCGTGAAGACCGTCTTTGATGAGATCAGCACTCGTCTGCCCAAGCTGGACATTCTTGTGAACAACGCCGGAATCGCCCATATCGGCACGGTTTTGACGACCAGCGAGGCCGACCTT
>CALDGV010000374.1 GCA_937941745.1 uncultured Prosthecobacter sp.
GGGTGACCTTGGTGCCTTTGGGGAGGTTCCAAAACTTGGCCGGGTCAAAATCAGCTGCCGGATGGGCGTCGATGACCTTGCCGCAGGTTTCGCAGTGGAAGTGGACGTGCTCGTGAAGGTTCGCGCAGTAGCGGGACTGGCCGCGTTCCAGGTGGACCTGCTTGATCAGCCCGGCGGAGGTGAGGTGGTCGAGGCAATTGTAAACTGTGGCCAGCGAGATGTGCGGGGAGCGGTCTTTCACCCTGGTGAAGATGTCGAGCGCCGTGGGGTGGTCGGTCGAGGCGGCCAGGACATCGAAAACCTCGCGCCGATGGGGGGTGAGGCGCACATCGGCACCAAGCACGGCCATCCGGCATTCGAGGCCAGTGGGTTTGGAAGTGGGGCGTGCGGGGGCAGGCATGGGATTTAGAATTAGAATGATTCTAAAGTCTTCATGTCCAGAAACGGCTCAGCGACAAGGGCAGATCCGGTTTTTTTGAAAAAACGGCCGTTTTGCAGGCCGGGGCGGGCTCACACCTCGCATCATGGGGTAAACCACCTCCTGACCGGGGGTGGTTTCACCTGGGTCCAGGGCTCAGCCCACGCACTTCGGAGATTGTCAGCTCCCGCCAGGCCCCTTTGGCGAGGCTTCCCAGCGGCAGTTGGCCGATGGCCACACGAACGAGGCGCAGAACTTCCAGGCCGTGCGCTTCCAGCACCCGGCGGATGTGTCGGTTCCGACCTTCATCCAGGGTGATTTCGAGCCAGGAATTCTTTTCCCCCTGGCGCAGCACATGGATGGACTTCAGCTCCAGCCTTTCCCCGTGGTCCACGACTCCGGCGGCAAGGGTGGCGAGCAGGGCCTCATCCAGCAGCGCACCGACCTGCACATGGTAGGTCTTGGGCAGGTGGGTGGCTGGATCGGTGATGCGGTTCGCCCAGGCGGTGTCGTTGGTGAAGAGCAGGAGCCCCTCGCTGGCCTTGTCGAGCCGGCCCACGGCGGAGAGGTGCGGCAGCCCGGCGCCGTCGAAGCAGGCAAAGACGGTATCGCGGCCCTTTTCATCGCTCGCCGTGGTGACCAGCCCACGCGGCTTGTTGAGCATCAGGTAGCGGAAGGCAGGAGGTCGCACGGCCTCACCCTCCACCGCCAGGTGATCCTCGCCCAGCAGGACGGGTTTTTCGGGATCCCGGCAGGTGCGCCCGTTCAGGCTGACCCTGCCTTCGCGGATCAGGCTCACGGCACGGCTGCGTGAGCAGAAGCCCAGCTTGGACAAGGCACGCGCGAGACCTGTGCGGGACATGGCGGCGGCAGGCTACACTTCAAGCTGGATGCCGAGCTCGCAGACCTGACGTGGAGGCAGGTCGAAGTAGCCGGTCGCAGGTCGTGAGAGACGGCTGAGGGTGACGTAGAGCTTCTTGCGCCACTTGGCCATGCGGCCAGGGCCGTTGGTGAGCAGGATTTCGCGGCTCTGGTAGAAGGTGATGCCGGCTTTCTTGATCTTGGTCTTTTCCTGAAGGGCTTCCACGAGGTCGTCAAACACCGCAGGTGATTCGGCGAAGCCGTAATGGAGGACCACGCGGTAGAACTCATCGCAGTATTCCTCCACGACATGGCGCGTGGCATCGTTGACGTAAGGCGTGTCCTCGAAGCGGACCGTGAGCAGGATGACCTGCTTGTGCAGGGCCTTGTTGTGCTTGAGGTGATGCAGCAGCGCCAGGGGCAGGCCGTCGGCACTGGCGGACATGAAGACGGCCGTGCCTGGAACGCGGATGATGCGGTCCTTCTGAATTTCATCCACCAGATGCTGCACCGGCAGGCGGCCGCGCTGCATGGCCTGGAAGAGCACGGAGCGCCCGTCCGTCCAGGTTTTCATGATCACCCAGATGCCTGAGGCCACCACGAGGGGGAACCAGGCGCCGTCCTTGAACTTCACCAGACTGCCGGCCACGTAGCCGAACTCGATGCAGGCAAAGATGAGCACGGGGAGGAAGGACTTCCAGAAGGCCCAGCCCCAGATGCGGCGGGAGACGAAGTAAAAGAGGATGCTGGTCAGGAACATCTCCATCGAGACGGAGAGACCGTAGGCGGAGGCGAGGTTGCTGGATGTCTCAAAGCCGATCACGAGGGCGATGCAGCAGACCATGAGGAGGAAATTCACCTGCGGCATGTAGATCTGGCCGCGCACCTCGGGGTTGGTGTGGATGATCTTCAGCCGCGGCAGGTAGCCCAGCTGCACCGCCTGCTGGGTGAGGGAGAAGACCCCCGTGATCATGGCCTGGGAGGCGATGATGGTGGCGGCGGTGGCGAGGATGATCATCGGGGCCAGCAGCGCCTGGGGCACCAGCTTGAAGAAGGGATGCTCCACGGCGGCGGGATCATGGATCACCAGGGAGGCCTGCCCCAGGTAGTTCAGCACAAGGCAGGGCCAGACGAGGATGAACCAGGCGCGCTGGAGGGGTTTTTTGCCAAAGTGGCCAATGTCGGCATACAGGGCCTCGCAGCCTGTGACCGCCAGCAGCACCATGCCCATGATGACGATGCCATGATAGCCGTGGTGGGCGAGGTAGCTGATGCCCCAGTGTGGTGACAGGGCCTGAATCACCTCAGGATGCTGGAGGTAGCGGTAGAGCCCCAGGCCTCCGAGGGCGAGGAACCACACCATCGTGATGGGGCCAAAGGCCACGCCGATCTTGGCCGTGCCCTGCTTCTGCACGATGAAAAGGCCGAGCAGGATGGCTACGGAGATCGGGATGATCCAGCTGTGCAGGGCGGGATTCAGTTGCTCCAGGCCTTCCACGGCCGAGAGCACGGAGATGGCAGGGGTGATCATGCCGTCGCCATAGAGCAGGGAGGCGCCGAACAGCACGACGAGCACCACGAAGGCCTGCCCGCCCTGGGTCAGCGACTCTTTTTTGGAGCGCAGCAGGGACAGCAGGGCAAACATCCCGCCTTCACCCTGGGCGGTCGCATTGCTCAGGAAGCTCAGGTACTTCACCGCCACCATGATGGTGAGCGACCAGAACATGAGCGAGATGGGGCCATAGACCATGTCCACGGGGTCGCCGAACTTGTAGTGGGCGTGGGCCAGGCACTCCCTGAGAGCGTAGAGTGGACTGGTCCCGATATCGCCAAAGACCACGCCCAGTGCCACGAGGGCCAGGGACCAACTGTTGGATGATTTGTGTTCGGACATGGAATGTCTCCGGTGTGGAAACCCGGAGCCCCGTTGAGTTCAGGGACGGCTTGGTTAGCCGGAAGGGCGGGGTTTGCAAGAGGCCAGTCGTGAAGCCGCTTCCCGGCGAGGCTTCGTTTGAACCGGTGAAAAGTCGGGCTGGCATCCTCGGGAGAGCCACCCAAACATGCCCGCCATGAACCTTTCCAAGCTTCTCTTCGTGCTCTTCAGCCCGCTGCTGGTTTTGCCGACCTTGGCCCAAACGCCTCAGCAGGCTGCGATCCCCGTCTGGCCCAAGGGTGCGCCAGGGAAGATGCCCGCCCTCTCCGCCTCCACGGAAACCTTCATTCGAACGAAAGCCGGCAAATCCACGGTGACGAACATTTCGGAGCCGACCCTGACGCCTTTTCTGCCTGCCCAGCCCAGTGGCACCGCCGTCGTCGTGGCTCCGGGGGGTGGTTTTGCCTTCCTCTCCGCCATTCATGAAGGCAGCCAGGTTTGTGAATGGCTCCGCAGCCTGGGGGTCAGCGCCTTTCTGCTGCACTACCGCACGCCGACCCGCGACGACGCCCTCCCCTGGCAAAAGCCCGCCCAGGATGCCCTGGAGGCCATCCGCATCATCCGGCGCCGGGCCCAGGAATGGCAGGTGGATCCTCAGCGGGTCGGGCTTCTGGGTTTCAGCGCGGGGGGACACCTGCTGGCCTATGCTGCCTGCGCCAGAGGCTGGGAGGGAGCCGCTGAAAACCCGGAAGAGGCCAAGGCTGGCCGGCCGGATTTCGGCGTGATGATCTATGGCGGGGGCGTTTTGGACCCGAAAGACCCGACGAAGTTCAAGGCGGAGTTCTCCGTCGCGCCGGATTCACCGCCGCTGTTCATGGCCTGTGCCCACGATGACGGGCAGAATCCCGTCGCCGCCGCCCGCCTTTACCTGGAATACAAAAAACTCGGCCTGCCTGCTGAACTGCACCTTTTCACCCATGGCGGGCACGGCTTTGGCATGAGGGACAACAAGCAGCCGATCAACGCCTGGCCGCAGCGTTGTGCCGAATGGATGGGCACGATGGGCTGGCTGCCCCAGCCAGGCTCCACCCGATGAATTCCGGCCCAGGAGCACGGTGCCTTTGCCACCGGGCAAAGACGGCTTAGTGTCCGGCCAGGGGTTCGTCCCCGGCCCCATGCGCTACGCCTTCTTCGATCTCGACCACACGCTGCTGCCTTTTGATACCCAGGCGTTGTTCTGCAATTTCGTCCTGCGACGGCATCCCTGGCGCATCGTGCTGCACCTCTGGTTCCTGCCTTTTGCCCTCGGGCGCGCACTCGGGCTGGTGAGCACGGCCACAACAAAGCGGGCCTTCCTGTCCTACCTGGCCGGCATGAAGCGAGCGCACCTGCGCCGGCTGGCGCGGGACTTTGCCCAGGATTGTGTGGACACCTGGATTTACCCGGAGCTGAGGGCAGAGATCCTGCGCCACAAGCACCAGCGCCGGAAGCTGGTGCTCAACACCGCCAGTCCAGACTTTTATGCTCACGAAATTGCCGAGGTGCTGGGCTTTGACCACTGCATCGCCACGGCCTTCAAGCTCACGGAGGAAACCGTCCCGCTGCGGCCGCAGATCCTTGGCAGCAACAACAAGCGCGAGGCCAAGATCGCCGCGATGCGGATGAAGCTGCCTGGCGTGGCAGCGCTGACGGATGAGGAGCGTTTCCACTGCTGGGCCTACAGCGACAGCGCCGCAGACATTCCGCTGCTGGAGTTCGCCGGGAACCGGGTGCTGGTACACCCCAGCCGCCGCCTGCGTGCCCACTTTCCGCAGGCTGATGTGACCGTGCTCACACCGCCGAGGCCTTACTGGGGAAAGGTGGGCGACATGCTGGCAGTGCTTCGCCAGATGTGCGGGCTGCACCGAATCCGTGGTCCGCGCACCTGAGCTG
Organism: uncultured Prosthecobacter sp.; assembly: GCA_937941745.1. Taxonomy (GTDB): domain Bacteria; phylum Verrucomicrobiota; class Verrucomicrobiia; order Verrucomicrobiales; family Verrucomicrobiaceae; genus Prosthecobacter. The sequence goes on from CALDGV010000374.1 coordinate 5,085, forward strand.
CTTCAGGGCAGGCGTGGGTTTTGCCCCAGGTAGGCCGCGAGGGCCTTGCCCAGCCCGGAGCCGATCTGGCCATAACCTTCGACGGACATTTTCGGGCTGTTCCAGCCGGTCTCCAGCGTCACGGAGATGGTGTAATCTGCCGTGTTGGCCCGTACCCAGCCGCTGCTCATGCGCAGCCGCTCTTCCTCCGTTTTCACATAGGTGGCAAAGCGGTAGCGCGTCTGAACGCTGACAGGCTCCGTGATGTTGGCTGCAGCCAGGTCGATCCAGCGCTGGTAGTTCCGCTGCTGGATGCCGGTCATCCTTTCAAAGGCAAAGGGGCCAAAGAAGAACACTGGATCGCCTGCACCGGGATTGTGCAGGTCAATGTACACATCCAGCCCGTGGCGTGCCTGGATCTCACGGATCTTGCGCTGAGCCGCCGCCACTTCGGGGTAGATCGGCTCGCCAGACCAGTCGCGGTTGTGGTCCCGCGGCACCGCCTCCTTGCCTCCTGCACCCAGGGCGGCGTTGTCCACATCCATGATCGGGATGTAGTGCAGGCAGGTTTTTTCTCTCAGGCTCCGGGCTTCATCACTGGCATACCAGCGGATGAAGCCGCGCCCCACCTGGCTGCCGCCGGCTTCCCATGCATGATGGCGGGAGCCGACCCAGACCTGGTGTGGCGCATTCTCCGCCCCGATGCGGATGCCATGCACAGGGCGGCCTTCGCGCGATTTCGCCAGTTCGAAGCGCTCGGCTCCGGGCACCTGAGCAGCGATTTCCTTCAGGAGCTGATCTGCATCCGAGGGCACGAAGGGCGGTCCCCAGGCCACGCTCAGCCGGGAGGAACCGGGCTTCAGCGTGTAGGTCATCACCTTGTCAGGGGAGAGGGTTCCTGCCTCGCTTGGCAGCCAGGTGCTGCCATCCTCGCTGAACCAGGCATGTCGTGGCTGGCACCAAGCAGCGGCCAGCACCGATCCCTCACGGAAAGGCCGTGTCTGAGCCTGCACTTCCAGTATCAGCGGCTGCCCGGGAGCCAAGCCGTCCAGCTTGAAATACCACCAGCACGGCCAGCCACGACCTTCCCGCAGGGCGGGCATGATACGCAGCGACCGCTTCTCCTGGTCCAGGCTCACCACTTCGGCGTTGCCACCTTCAAAGTCGGTGGAGACACGGATTTCAGCGTGCAACGTCAGCACACTGAGGCTCAGGAAAAGCAAAAGAAACTTCATCCAGCCCTGAACGGCTGAGGAAGGCAGCTTTGTTCAGCCTCGCAGCTTCTCCTGGCCTGGAATCAGCGCAGCTTCAGCTTCTGTCCTGGACGGATGAGGTCGGATTTCAGGCCGTTGAGGGCCTTGATCTTGGCCACCGTGGTTTTGTTCTTCAGCGCGATGCCGTAAAGCGTGTCACCCTTGCCCACGGTATGGCTGCTGCTGCCGCTGCTGGACTTCTTCGTGGTGCTCTTGGACTTCGAGCTGCTGGACTTGGGCTTGCTGGTGCTGGCCACAGTCTTCTTCGGCGTGCTGGAGGAGCTGGTGCTGCGCGGTGGCGTGCTGCTGCCAGCGTTGAAGGCATAGGGGTCCGCCTCGACGGGGGCCACCGGGGTTTCATACGATGGGGCACTGCCTGCCACTCGTCCCGGCTGGTCTGGATACGGGTTGTAACCGCCGTCCGCCGGGTAGTTGGAAACATAGGGATCCGCACCGCCGGAGTTGTTCTGAAGGCCGTTCTGGCAGGAAGCCAGCATCACGGAAAGGGAGGCGAGGGCGGCAAGCCGGGCGGTGGTGAACATAAGAGTGTCGGTGGTGATAGCGGAACCTCATCCAGGCGGGCGAGGTGCGCGATTATGGTTTTCCGCCAGGATTCATCAACCTGAAATCCCCGCCCGCGGGACTTCCAGCCATGGATCAGCGCTCCTGAGGAAGGAAATCCCCGGCTGGTCCGTTTGTTCCGCCCTTCCAAATCCTATGCGCAAGCATCTCCTCCTCTCCACCCTCGCAGCACTCGCCTTCTCGGCGCAGGCTGAAATCAAACTCCCCGCCATCATCGGTGACAACATGGTGCTTCAGCAGAAGCAGACGAACCCCATCTGGGGCTGGGACACGCCTGGAACGAAGGTCACCGTCACTTTCGGCGGCCAGACCAAGACAGGTGAGGCCGGTGCCGATGGCAAATGGACGGTGAAGCTTGATCCCGTGCCTGCCAGCGCCAAGCCCGCCACGATGAACATCAAGGGCACAACCTCCAAGTCGCTGAAGAACATCCTCGTCGGCGAGGTGTGGATCTGCTCCGGCCAGAGCAACATGCAGTGGAGCGTGAACGCCTCCTATGACGCTGATCTGGAGATCGCCACGGCGAAGTTTCCGAACATCCGCCTCATCTCCGTGCCGCAGGTTGGCACCCAGGAGCCCCAGGACGACTTCAAAGGTGCCTGGGCGGAGTGCTCTCCGGCCAATGTCGGCAGCTTCAGTGCTGTCGGCTTTTTCTTTGGCCGCACGCTGCATCAGGTGCTCGACGTGCCTGTGGGCCTGATCAACAATGCCTGGGGTGGCAGTGCCGCCGAGGCCTGGGTGCGCCGCGATGTCCTGGCAAAAGATGCCCGCTTCAAAACCCTCATGGAGAGCTGGGCGGCCCGTGAAAAGGTGCTGAGCTCGGAAAAGGCCAAGCAGGACCATGAGAAGGCCCTCGCTGCCTGGAAGAAGCGCGCTGAGGACGCCAAAGCTGCAAAAAGGGAGTTCCGCGAGCGCGCCCCGCAGAGCCCGCAGCAGCAGCTCACCGGCAACAGCCGCCCCGGCAACATCTACAACGGCGTCCTCCGCCCCACCATCGGCTACGGCATCAAGGGCGCCATCTGGTATCAGGGCGAAAGCAATGCCTCCCGCGCCTATGAGTATGGCTACCTTTTCCCTCTCATGATCACCCACTGGCGCGATGAGTGGAAGCAGGGCGACTTCCCCTTCTACTGGGTGCAGCTGGCCGATTTCAAGGCCGAGCAGCCTCTGCCAGGCGACAGCGACTGGGCCGAACTGCGTGAAAGCCAGACCAAGACCCAGAACGCCATCAAGAACGGCGGTCAGGCGGTCATCATCGACATCGGCGAAGGCCGCGACATCCACCCCCGCAACAAGCGCGATGTGGCCGACCGCCTCGTGCGTCTCGCTCTCGCCAAGGACTACGGCATGAAGATCCCCTATCGCAGCCCCGAGTACAAGAACGTCGAAATCCAGGGCAACAAGGCCATCGTCACCCTCGACACCTTTGGCAGCAGTCTTTACACCTTCGATGTGCAGGAAGTGAAGGGCCTCGCCGTCTGCGGTGAAGACAAGAAATGGGTCTGGGCCACCGGCAAGCTCGTCGGTGCCGACAAGATCGAAGTCAGCGCCCCCGGCGTCGCCAAGCCCGTCGCCGTCCGCTATGCCTGGAGTGACAATCCGGTGTGCAATCTCTTCAGCAAGGAAGGCCTGCCCGTCACGCCCTTCCGTACGGACAGCTTCGACATGATCACGAAGCCGAAGATGTAATTCATCCGCACCAGAACCTTCCTTCAGCCCGCCGGCGGTCTTGCCACCCCGGCGGGTTTTTTCTTGCCAGCCCGGCAGGGAGTCAGGCTTTAATGCGTCCGTCATGAAACGTCTGCTCTTTCTAGCTCCCGCCCTTCTGCTGATGCTTTCCGCCTGTTCCAGCACGTCTTCTTCGACAGCTGAAACGACGCAGACTTCACCCGCCGAGACGGCTCCTGCTCCTGAAGAGGAAGCTGCCCCGGAGGAGGGATCCAGTCCGCCGAGGATCGGCATGACCCGGGAGCAGGTCCGGGCTCGTTATGGCCGCCCGGTCAATGTCTCCACGAACTCCCGGGGCGAGGTCTGGACCTATGTCTTCAACAATTTCGACGGCCGTGCCTTCATCCCCTACTACGGTGCTTTTGTTCAGGCCACGAAGCAGCGCTACAGCGGTGTCATCCACTTTGATTCGGCGGGCCGCGTGCGGGATTACAACTGGAACCAGAGCAATCCCCTCGGAGCCAGCATCTGGCGCTGAGACCGCATTCAGGTGATGCGCCTGCACGGATTCTGCTCTTGCCGGAATTCCCTCCTCCCGGCATAAACGGCGCCTCATGTCCTCCAGCAAGACCTCCCACGGCCACCATTGGCCTATCGTCATCGCTCTGATCGCAGGCATCGCCGCCGGAGTGATCCTTCAGCCCTTCGCCGCACCTGCGGAAGGGCCGCCTGCCGAATGGACCGGCACCGTGCTGGAGGCCTGCCGCTTCGTCTCCGACCTCTTCCTGCGTGCGCTGAAGATGGTCATTGTGCCGCTTGTCGTTGCCAGCATCATCAGCGGCATCGCCGGGCTGAAGTCGCTGGATGGTTTTGCCCGCATGGGCCTCAAGACCTGGGCCTACTATGTGATCGGTAGCCTTGTCGCCGTCTGTGTCGGGCTTTTCTTCGTGAACCTTGTCCAGCCAGGCCTCACGAATGGCGCGCCCAATCCGACGCTGAAGGCGGCCATGGAATCCGCCCTCAACAGCCAGGGGGCCAATGAGGTCGGCGAGGCCATGAAGAACGCCAGCGGTGGTGCCGCCTCCCTGCTCGACATTGTCCGCCGCGCCATCCCGACCAATGTCATCGAGGCCTGCGCCCAGGGTGATCTGCTCGCCATCATCGTCTTCAGCATCCTCTTCGCCGTGGCCATGGTTCTCGTGCCGAACGGCCCGCCCAAAGCCCTGCAGGACACCTTCAACCAGCTCACCGATGTGATGACCCTCATCACCACCTGGGTGATGAAGTTCACCCCCTATGCAGTCTTCTGCCTCATTGTGCCCGCCATCGCCACCGTGGGTGTCAGCGTGCTGCAAAACCTTGTGCCCTATGTCCTCACCGTCGTCGGTGCACTGGCCTTCCACACCCTCGTCATCCTGCCGCTTGTCTTGAAGGTCTTCGGCGGCATCTCCCCGTGGCGGCACTTCAGAAACATGCGGGATTCCCTGCTGATGTCGTTCTCCACCGCCTCCTCCACGGCCACCATCCCTGTGACTATGCGCTGCATCCAGCAGGAGTCGAAGGTCAGCGAGCGTGTGGCCAGCTTCGTCATCCCGCTGGGTGCCACGGTGAACATGAACGGCACCGCGCTCTACGAATGCGTGGTCGTCGTCTTTGCCGCCCAGGTGCTTGGCATCGACCTGCCGGTCTCCCAGCAGTTCATCGTCGTCCTGCTCGCGCTCGTCTCCAGCATCGGCGTTGCGGGCATCCCGGCGGCCAGCCTGGTCGCCATCATCATCATCATGCAGAACGCCGGTTTCAGCGAGGATGCCATCAAGGCCTCCCTGGGGCTCATTTTGACCATCGACCGCCCGCTCGACATGGCCCGCACTACCGTGAACGTCTTCGGTGACACCGTTGGAGCTGTCGTCATTGCGAAAAGCGAGGGAGAGAAAATCGATGGCATGGAGGGAGCGTGATTTCCGGACTTCATGCGCGTCCTCATCCTCGTTGAAAACCTGCCCGTGCCGCTGGACCGGCGTGTCTGGCAGGAGGCCTGCGCCTTGCGGGATGCCGGGCATGAGGTGACGGTCATATGCCCGCAGATGCGTGGCTTCACACAGGCCGAGGAGGTGCTGGAGGGCATCCAGATCTACCGCCACTGGATCAGCGATGAAGCCCGAGGCATCCGCGGCTTCATCCTGGAGTATGCCACCGCGTTATGGGGTGAGCTGGGCTGTGCCTTGAAGGCTTGGCGGCGCACCGGCTTCGACGTCATCCACCTCTGCAATCCGCCAGATCTGCTGTTTCTGGTGGCGCTTCCGTTCAAGCTGCTGGCAGGGGTGAAGGTCATTTTTGACGTGCATGACCTCTGGCCGGAGATGTTTGAGGCCAAGTTTGGCCGGCGCGGCCTGCTTTATTGGGCCGTGCGGGCCGCTGAACGCTGCACCCTGGCGCTCGCGGATGCCGTGATGGCGACCAATCAGAGCGTGCTGGCTGCCGTGAAACAGCGCGGCCACAAGAACGACGATGAAGTCTTCATCGTGCGCACGGCCCCCAGCCGGCTGGATACCTCGACACCTCCCGAACCGGCTTTGAAGAAGGGCAGAAAATACCTCGTCGGCTACATCGGCGTCATGGGGAATGCGGACGGGGTGCATTACCTCATCGAAGCTGCGCGACACATCGTCCAGACTCGGGGCCGGAAAGACGTGCAGTTCCTGCTCATGGGCAGCGGCCCGGAGCACGCGGAGCTGCTGCGACTGCGCGATTCGCTCGGTCTTGCCGAGTTCATCGACATGCCAGGCCGAGTCTCCAACGAGTTTCTCTTCACCGGCCTGCAAACCATGGACCTCGGTGTCGCCTGCGATCCCATCAACGCCTACAACGACCACTGCACCATGAACAAGACGCTGGAGTACATGGCCTTCGGCAAGGCGCAGGTCATGTTTGGCACTCGTGAGGGCCGTTTTTCCGCCGGAAAGGCCGCTCATTACGTCCAGGAAAACAGCGCCGAACAGCTCGGGGATGCCCTGTTGGAGCTTCTGGACGATCCCGCTCGCCGCGAGCAGATGGGTCGTCTCGGTTTTCAGCGCCTCACCACCGAACTGAGCTGGGAAAAAAGCGTCCAGGAACTGCTCAAGGCTTACGCCCGGGCTGCCATGCATTGAGGACAACCGCCAAGTCGGCACCTGCCCCCCTGCATCAGCTCTCCGGACCCCGATTCCCCGGTTGAACTGCCCTCCCCCCTGCGCTTCTCTCCGGCCTCATTTTCCCCCAAAAACACACATGAACTACGACCTCATCGTCATCGGCGGCGGGCCTGCGGGCTACGTCGGAGCCATCCGCGCAGCTCAACTTGGCAAAAAAGTGGCCTGCGTCGAAAACGACCGTGCTGGGGGCACCTGCCTGAACTGGGGCTGCATTCCCACCAAGGCCCTGCTGAAGAACGCCGAGCTTTACCACACTCTCACCCATCGTGCGGAGGAGTTTGGCCTGAAGATCAGCGGCCTGGAGTTCGACTGGAGCAAGGTCATCGGCCGTAGCCGTGGTGTGTCCGACAAGCTCAACAAGGGCATCGAGTTCCTCTTCAAGAAGAACAAGGTCGATTACATCAAGGGCACCGCCAGCATCCCTGCCGCAGGCAAGGTCGAAGTCACTGCTGCCGATGGCAGCAAGGCCACCCATGACGCCGCCAACATCCTCATCGCCACTGGAGCGAAGAGCCGTCCGATGCCCGGCTTCCCCTTCAACGGCACCACGGTCATCGGCAGCAAGGAGGCCCTGACCCTCGCCAAGCAGCCCAAGAGCGTCGTCATCATCGGCGCGGGTGCCATCGGTATTGAGTTCGCCTACTTCTTCAACGCCTACGGCACCAAGGTGACCGTCGTCGAGATGCAGCCCAACATCCTCCCTGTGGAGGACACCGAGGTCAGCCAGCTTGTGGAAAAGAGCCTTTCCAAGGCCGGCATCCGCATCCTCACGAACACCAAGATCACCAGCACCTCCGAAGACGGCAAAAGCGTGAAAATCGGCGTTGAAGGCGCGGCGAATGAAACCCTCGAGGCCGAAGTCGCCCTTGTCGCCATCGGCGTCTCTCCCGTATTGCCCGGTGGCATGGAGCTGAAGCTCAGCGACCGTGGCTGGCTGGAGACCGACGCCCGTTATCAGACCTCCGTCAAAGGCATCTACGGTGCCGGCGACATCATCGGGCCGCCCTGGCTTGCCCACGTCGCCAGCTACGAGGCTGTGCAGGCTGTTGAAGGCATGTTCACCAAGCACACGCCGAAGAAAGTCGGTGTCTTCCCTGGCTGCACCTACTGCCATCCGCAGGTCGCCAGCATCGGCCTCACCGAGCGCGCCGCGAAGGAGAAGGGCCTCAAGTACAAAGTCGGCAAGTTCCCCTACCAGGCCAGCGGCAAAGCCTTGGCTGCAGGTGAGCCTGAGGGCTTCGTCAAAATCATCTACGGTGAGCCGCATGGCGAAATCATCGGCGCCCACATGGTCGGCAGTGAGTGCACCGAACTCGTTGCCGAGATTGGTCTTGCTATGAACCTGGAAGCCACCTGGGACGAGATCGAAGCCACCATCCACGCCCATCCGACCCTGTCCGAGATGGTCAAGGAAGCCACCGAAGTGGCCAAGGGGCATCCGATCCACGTTTGAGGAAGCAAACCTCTCCCAACGATTCAAGACAGCCGCAGGTCATGACTGGTCTGCGGCTGTTTTCTTGAGGTGAGGCATGACCAAAAAGAGGCAGATCAAAATGCATTTCGAGAGCTCCGGTGCATTTCCTCCGCACAGCCGAACTCCAAAGGAATCAGAGGCAGAAGCAATTGCATGATCATGGATGGCATGAACTGAGAAGTGGTGGTCCATCCAGTTCACCTCATGAAGCCCATCTCCATCGCATCTTTTGTCATTCTGTTGCTCTGTTCCTGCTCAGGCACCCACTCAACAATCCGTGAGGGTTACGCTTATCAGATAACAGAGGATCAAGCTGCCGTTCTGGTGGACTCGGTGATACGATCCAATATCGCCAATGATCGAATGCTTCCAGGCAGCAAGTTGGTCGCTTCAGGCTACGACCGTTCTCTCACAGATACTCAAACCTACACGGCTACAGCCATAGCAGTTCCGCGTTTGTCCGCCTTTGGTTTCGAACTACATCATGAAGGAACCATGTTTAACGGACCCACGAAGGCCCAACGCATTTACAAGACGTTGAACGAGCGAGCCGCTCTGGTGGGGCCTCGAGTGTCCATCAAATGAATGGAGCTGCCTCTTGGCTGTTGCCTTCATTGTCGAATCACAAGCTGTCTTCGGTGGGCTAAGTGCTCAACTGCCTTGGGGTTTTCTAGTCTGGGGATTTGGGCAAAGGGCGGTGGAGGGTCTTCTCTGGACAACTTGACCAGGAAGACTGACACTACCTTATCCACGATGAAGCTCGAAGATCTTCCCCATCCCGAAGACGGCGCTGCCGATTTGGAGATTCCGGGGTATCCTCGAAGACGTTGGCTACGGCTGATCGGCATGTGCGCGGGCGCAGTCGGACTCGGAGGAGCGGCGAACTACTGGGTGTATCCACCGCCGATCCCGCCACTGATGTTTGACGGCCGCTTTGCCCATGCGCGGCCCGAGCACCCACCTGTCATTCATTCCCTGGTGCTGTACTGCAATCAGATCCAAGGGCAGCCCTACAAATGGGGCGGCGGGCACCGCTACCTTTATGACAATGGTTTTGACTGTTCGGGCTCGATCTCACACGTCCTCTTCCGGGCTGGGCTGCTGACGCAGCCTCTGAACTCCACGCATTTTGCCAATTATGGCCATCCAGGGCCTGGAAAGTATGTCTCCCTCTTTATCAGGCCTGGTCATCATGTGTTCATGTCCGTCTGTGGATTCCGTTTTGACACGACCGGCGGTCGAGAAGGGGAAGGGCCGGCTTGGCGTATTCGACCGCGGGATCCCAAAGGCTTCATCAACCGTCACCCTCCCGGGCTCTGAGTAGATTCTGAAGGTCCACAAGGTGCACATTGAAGTGACCTGAACAGGTAAACTCCTAAACACAGATGTTTATATCTGCCCTGCCAAGCCGGATGCCTTGATTCTTCTTAGTCTTAGTATCTCGCAAGTCGCTGGGCAGATATCTTTACAGCTCTCCTTGCACCGATTTCTCGCCTTCAACTCCTCCAGAATAGCCTATTTTGAAGGATGCAGATCTTCAAAGTGGTCGAGATGAGTTAAAAAGCCTGCCTTCACACAATTGCTCGGGTGGCACACATGCTGCTCAAATCTGCCGTTTTCCGAGGTATTGACAAAATTTAACATCAAAACGCAGCCTCAAAGTCGCGCCAGAAAAAACTTTTTGAAAAAAAAATGCCTAGACCAAATAACCCTTTACCCAAACACACCCGATGTGTAGTGTGAGGGAAGTTTTTCTTTTAAAGCCGCCGGAATTTCTATGCGCAAGCTAATCAGCAATATCACCACATTGAGCCCGCAGAATGTTTCAATTCTGGTATTGGGTGTCGCGGTGCTAGTCTGGGCAGTAATTTGGGCAGTCTTGTTTTTGGATATTACGCGCCAGCAGAAAGGCTTGGTCTGGAAAACTTTTTGGCTGTTGGTCACATCGGTGCCAGTGGCAGGTGGCGTGCTTTATTCGACTGCACAACTTCTCTCGGCCGACTGGCTTGGCCTCCTGCGCTGGCGCAAGAATGACTCTGTGAAATCCAGCCGCAGCGCCAAGCTGTAACGCGCCGATTTATTTTAGTTACTGAATTGGACAAGTTTGGTCACCTGACACCTTCTCAACTCTATGAACTCAACAACTTCCCGAAACAAGCTTCAGACACTGATGCTGGTATGTTGTTCATTGATGCTGTGTTCGGAGGCGTCGGCACAGTCCGCCAGCCGGATTGGTGAATACAGTTATGATCGTGGTGTTTACCGACGCGTTACGGATGAGGTGATTAACCAGACCATCAATGCTGCCGCTTCTGTTTCTGGGACAGTGAATGAAGCGCAAAATTTTTTGAATAACACCGCTACATTTGGTGGATGGCGTGCGTCCAATAATGCGGTGGGTGGGGCAGCTGCTGGACTTGGCTTCCAGTTACAAAGCCCTTTCGCTCGCCAAGCCAATCATCTGAGCAATAATGACACTGTAGTTAAAAGTCCATGGGTTGGTCTTCGACTTGGGCCGCTTTTTGTCGACAATGTTTATGCAGGTGCTGGAGCGATGTATTCTGAGTTTGATGGAGTGCCCCTATACGGTGCAAATCAAAGCCCAAGAGCGCGCGACGATGATAATTGGGCGACTATAGTGTGGGCGCAGGTTCGAGCCACTGCATATGTCACTGACCGTCTGGCATTGTCATTTACTCCAGGCATATATTACCTTCCGCTCGAGAATGAGGTAGGCTGGGCTTTGGGATTTCCACTTCTCACCATAGGCGGCTTTTCGCAGCCAAATGCATTGGTGCACCTTGCCTTTCGGCAGCCGATTGGAGAATCCCTTCAGTTCGTGATGATGGAACAGTTCAACGTAATGCACCCACAGGTCCACTTAATGAGGAACAATCCTTATTATTGGACTAATTTAGGTGATGCTACACCGATCGATATGGCCGGACGATACCAGTTTGGTGGATTTGGACCGTATAATATTGATCAGAGAGGGAGTTCTGAATTCGCGTTAAATGATCGTTTTATGGACGAGAATCAACTGCTCTTGATGAATCAAGCGTCCATGAGCCTAATGGGTAGGCATGGAGCAAATATATCCAGTCAACTATTTTATAACCGATGGGATTATTGGGATCACAACTTTGATTTTCACCAAACTTGGCAATCTGGTGGTCTTCAGATTGTCCAAGATGCACCTGCCTTCAGGCCATATGCTCGATATGAGTTTACTGCGTCTGATCATTGGCAAACTAACTACCATTATGCTGTTATTGGAGCGCAGAAGAATTTCAATACAGATCTAGTAGCTTACGCTGAAGCTGGATGGCTATGGTCTAATATCGAAAACGCGGGTTCTACTGATTCTTGGATCGCGCTAGCTGGCGTTAGGCAGAGACTTGGACCCTACACCTGGCACGGCATTGACTTTGGACGAACTCCTATGGCTAACTTTAGAAGCAGATACTTATCTACTTATGGCCAATATTACCTAGTTCAGACTATAGCATCGAATTCAAATCTGACTTTCTTTGCGCAACAAGCAGAACTCGATGAATTGGGGAATGGAGGTGAATTAGCCAGATCGGTGTTTACTGCAGGTGCCATCCTCAATGTGATTCTATCACCAAAATCTGAAATACAATTTACGACTGCTTATGAAGACGGCAGCATTGAGTCTGTTAAGCGTGAATGGCAGATGTGGACCTATCGACTTTCATATATTCGAACTTTGAGCAGTTCTGTTCACGCATCTGTTTTTTATCAGTATCAGGATGCTTTCTCAATGAACTCAGCCTACGATGACTTTAGTGAGCATTTATTGTATTTGGGAGTTGCCAAGCGCTTCTGATCTTGCTCTAGGCACAAAGATTCTTGTCAGCACAAGCGGCGTGAAGTAAAGCATCGCTCATTGGTGTAGCTGCTAGTTGAATCATTTTATTGTCGCATGTGTTCTATTGTTTCTAGGAAAGTCCTTGTTGCCTTGTTTTCCACACTTGTTGGTGCGTCGTTTCCATCATGCCGCACCCAGTCGTCAACGAGTGATACTTTTCTGCCTGAAGCACCAACTGAACAGAGTGATAGTCGAGGCGCACGTCAAGGCTACACGACAGCCGTTGGTGATTCACTGGACATTTTTGTCAGGGAAGACTCCAGCTTCGATGGTCATTACATCGTTCGGCCTAGCGGAGACATCATTCTGCCAAAAGCCGGTCGCGTTTTCGTCTTGAACATGACACTTTCCGAAGTTGAAGCGGCAGTCAAAAAAGTTTTGGAAGGAGATCAGTTAACCAAGGCTACTGTTATTGCTGACCCCGTCAGAAGAGGGGCAGGAGACGGAAAAACCGTATTAGCGGGTTTGACAGTCTATCTTTCTGGCAATGTGATGCAAAGGGGACGCGTTGTCGTTCCGTTCATTGGCAATGCCCAGGTGACAGCCTTCCAAGCCATCACCGATGCTGGTGGTTTTTCTGCTTTTGCTAACAAACGGAAAAGTTATCTTCTACGGAGAGACTCAGCATCCGGTCGCCCGAAGAGGGTTTCCGTGGATTTTGCAGCCATAGAAAGAGGCGAGGCGCCAGACCCTGTTTTGATGGATGGTGACACCATAGTAGTGCCCCAGAAAATTATTGGGTTCTAAAGCGGTCACTCCATCCCATATCTTTTATTATGGCCAAGAAAGCCAAGACAATGATCACATTTCAGGATGTGATTCATTATGCGACACGTTTTGTCAAATATGGCAAACTAGCAGTTATTTTGTTCATGGCCGGCATCGCTGGCTCCCTGTTGTTCTACACCTATGGGCAGCCAACATACTATTCGCGAGCACAAGTTGCCTTTTCTAACCTGACATTACCCATTCAGTCAGAGACAGCGGATGTGGCTGGTAAGGGGAGGTATGCACAGATCAGTTTCATGTTGATCAGCGGTCTGAATTCACGCTGGCTCGTAGAACAGACTGCCAAAAAAATGGGTTTGGTCGCCTATGCAGGCCAGTATGAGGAGATCAGGGACAAGTATGTGCCCAAGATCTCAGTCTCGATGTTGCCCGGCAGTCTCTTGCAGATTGAAGTCTGGGCTTATCAACCCTGGTTGGTTCGCACTTGGCCTGAAGCGATGTTGGAGGCCTATCGCGAGTCCACGGTCGAGGCTAGGACGAGGCATCGCGAGATGGCTACCGAAACCTACACAGAGGAAATGAACAAGCTTCGTGAGCGCATCAACGAGGAGCAAACTGCACGCGTTAAGTTTGAGGAAGACAATCGACTTATTGAGCAATACATCGACAACAATAGCCTGGAAGGTGTGCCCAGTGAGATGCTCAACATCAAGTCGCGTCTGGACATGATGCAGCAGGTTGAGGAGATGCTGGCCAACCCGGTCCTGACACAGGTGGACAAATTGGCCTTGTTAGAACGGTTTAAAGGGGCTCCCGTTCCTGTCGGCACCATCATGCGAAGAGGTGCTC
>CALDGV010000375.1 GCA_937941745.1 uncultured Prosthecobacter sp.
GATGAGCTGTGGAAGCCGAGGCTGAGCGCCTTTTATGGTTATGCGCGCGGTGATGGGGACCCGAACGATGAAGAGGACAACCGCTTCGAGCGCTTTTACGGCTTTGGCAGGCCCTGGTCAGCGAACGACTACATTCAGTTCGACAACATCAGCACGCCGAAGCTGCGCCTGGAGCTGACGCCTTCCAAGACGGTGAAGATGGACCTCGGCTACAGCTGGTACTGGCTGGCCAGCGCCACGGACCGCTTCTACGGCAGCCGCTCGCGTGACCGCACGGGCCGGAGCGGCAGCTTTGTGGGGCATGAGTTTGACATGCGGGCGCGCTGGCAGCTGACGCCGAAGGTGGAGGCGATCCTGGGCTACGCGCATTTCATTCCCGGCAATTTCACCGAGCAGACCTTCCGCGGTGATGACACGGACTTTGCCTATCTGGAGATCAGCGTGAGGGCTTTCTGATTCAGACGGTGTTGGCGCGCAGCACGCGCAGCATGTTGCCGCCGAGGATCTGGCGGATGGTGTCATCACTGTGGCCGCGCTGGATGAGGCCGAGGGTGAAGAGAGGCCAGTTGCTCCAGGCGACGCTCTGTTCGGCTTCGAGGGTGGTGACGTAGTCGTCCTTGGGCCAGAGGTGCTCCCAGCGGTCGGCAGGGCCGGCGGGTGCCTTGAGGAGCTTGCTGCGCTCTTCCTTGTCGAAGCGGGAGGTGTAGGAAACATCGCAGCCGATGGCGGCATGCTCGGGGCCGAATTTGCGGACGAGGTGGTCGAGGTGGTCGAGCAGGGCGGTGACATCTCCCTTGCCGCCGAGGAAGCGTGGGATGCAGCAGATGCCGACGAGGCCGCCGGTGTCGCAGATGGCCTTGATGGTGTCATCCGGCTTGCCGCGGAAGTGCTTGTAAAGGGAGGCGCAGGTGGTGTGGCTGGCGACCATCGGCTTGGCGGAGGCCTTGGCGGCATCGAGGGCGGTCGTCCATCCGCTGTGGGCCACATCGACGATGACGCCGATGCGGTTCATTTCGGCCACGGCAGCGCGGCCAAAGTCGCTGAGGCCGCCATCATGAGGCTCACCAGCGCCGTCGCCGAGGGGGTTCCTGCGGTTGTAGGTGACGTGCATCATGCGGGTGCCCAGTTCGTGGAAGATGCGGATGAAGCGCAGTTCATCGCGCACGCTTTCCCAGTCCTGCATGAGGGGCACGCCATTGGTGGTGAAGCAGAGGCCGACATTGCCCGCCTTCTTGAGCGCCTCGATCTCATCGGCGGTGACGACTTTGGAAAGGGCGGGCTGGAGGAGGTCGGTGGCCCTGGTGAAATGCGCCAGCCGCTTGATGAGGCGCATGGGATCGCTGCCTTCTTCGCCAGTGTTCTGGAAGATGCAGGTGACGCCGGCGGCATGGAAGGCGTCGAGGAATTCCTTCCGCTCGCGTTCGTTGGTGGCGTTGCGGTTCATCGCCATGGATTCGCGCAGGTCGCTGATCTCTGCGGCGGAGGCGCCGGACTTGATGGCGGCATTCAGGGCCTCGGCATCCACGGCGCAGCGGGGGGCGAAGCCGTAGCTTTCAAACACCACGGAGCCAAAGTGCAGCTCCCAGGCATGATCGATCTGCGCCTGGGTGGGCTTGAGGAGCTTCAGGGCCACCTCGCGGGGCTTGTCGATCGCGGGATTGCCCGTGACCCACTTCTGGCGGCTTTCCTGAGAGCGCACATGGATGTGAAATCCGCCCGCCAGCGCGGCCAGGGGCATGGTTTGCAGCAGGCGGCGGCGGGAGAGCGGCGTGGACATGGTGCGGGTGTGGAAACCTGAGGTGGATGAGGGTCAGGCCATGCCGATGGCCTTGCGCGGATTGGTGTCGAGAAGGAGCTGGAGCTCGCTCTTGCTGAGCCCGAGGTGCTGCTGGCCGTTGGCAAGGATGCGCGGGATGGTGACCGTGCTGCCCACGAAGTGCGAGCCATCGGGACTGCGGGCGACGAGGTCCTCGCCAATCACGATGTCCCAGCCGGCGAGGGTGTACTTGCCCGGACCCAGGCGTGCGGCCGAGATCGCATCCGTGACAAAGATGGTTTTTTCGAGGCCGGCGGCGCGGAGGTAGTTGCCCAGCGCGAAAAAGTCGATGTGCACGCCGTCGGGGATGAAGCAGAGCCAGAGGCGGTCATGCAGGGCGAGGGCGCGCTGGATGATGTTGTCATGGCGGTGCATCATCATCGGGCAGCCGTTGCCGACATGGGTGAACATCGTCAGCCCATGCTCAGTGGCGGCCCGCAGCACCTCCAGCGAGGGGTTGCAGTGTCCGGCGGAGACGGTGACGCCGTTGTTGGCCAGGAATTCCGTGGTGTGGAAGTTCTCGTCGTTCTCCGGGGCGAGCGTGACGATCCTGGCCAGGCCTCCAGCAGCATCCAGAAGCCGTTTGGCATCCTCGAGCCGGGCTGGTTTCACATGCTGCGGCGGATGAGCTCCGACGTAGCCTTTCTCAGGATTGGTGAAGGGGCCTTCGATGTGGATGCCTGCGATCATGCTGCGGGCCAGGGCGTCGTTTTCACGCAGCTTTACCAGGGTGCTCATGCGGCGGCACATGGCATCCATGTCATCGGTGATGAAGGTGGCCAGGATGCCATCGCAGCCATCCTCGAGGAGGCATTTGCAGGCATGATGCAGGGCTTCGGCCGTGAGGCCATCGCGGTTGAAGTCGGTGCCGGCGTAGCCGTTGACCTGGAGATCGAAGGGTTTCATGTAATAACAATAAACTTGTAGCGCCGGGCGCTTTCCGTCCCGTGATGTGCTTTTTGCCGGTGCTTTTGTGTCAGCCCTCGGCTTCCATGGCCTGAATCAGCGCCTGCCGCAGCCCTGGCACGTGCTCATCCGCCAGGGGCTCCTCAGTGGTGAGCGCCAGGTGCAGCAGGCCGAGCCGGGTGGGGCAGGGGATGGCCAGCAGGTGCCCGCCAGTCGCCATCGGGCGGCGCAGGACCGGTGCCGACTGAAAGGCGAAAACGGCGCTCATGCGCGACGATGCCACCCAGGCGATGACCGTCGTCAGCACAAGATGCTGATGGTTCGACCGTCCCCACAGCAGCTCGCCCTGATCATCAATGACAAAGAGATGGCCGCCGCGAAGCTGCGGCTGGGCCCAGGCGGCCAGTGTGGCCAGGCGGTCCATCACAGGACCTCCGACAGGCTCAAAAACCGGCCAGGACTCGGGTGAAGCTGGCGCTTCCGCTTCTGGAACCGCTTCGGGCTCGGGAAAAGCGTCCTCCTCCAGTTCGTCAGGCTCTTCAGGGGGCGGCAGGGGCACTGCAGCCGAGGGTGTGGGCAGCAGCCCGGCCCCCATGGCCCGGCTGCGGATGGCCTGCAGCCGGGAGCGGAAGTCGTCCAGGTCAGGATGGGCGGAGGGCTCAGGTGCAGGCTCCGCTGGAGCTGGTTCAGCTGCTGCGGCAGGAAGCGAGGCTTCCATCGGCACTGGTTCCGGGGACTCCAGCAGTCCTCCTGGTGCAGGCCAGTCAGCTTCGTCTGAGGAGGGAGCTGGCTGGGCCGGGGAACGCAGGTGGCCGAGGAGGATTTCCACCTCGTTCGGGTCAATCCAGGAGACTTGCATGGGCATGGCTGGATTCACGTTCCTGCAAAAGACCAGTGCGCTGCTCGATTTCAGCGGCCAGCTGGTCAAACAGCAGGGCTTCAGGGGGTGGGTTTCGTTTCAAAAGGGCGACTGGAACTCCCATGGCGCTGGCTTCCAGGAAGGAGTTCATCCTGGGCACGTTCTGCTCGAACATCATGTCCGCCGGCAGCAGGGCGCGCAGCTCCTGGACCACCTTCTGGCTGATCTGGTTTTCACCTGCGACCATGGTGAGCAGGATGCCGGCGACCTTCACACCTGCGCCTTCGCTGCGGAAGCGGGAGAGCGTCTCCAGCATGTGTGGAACGCTGCGCACGGCCAGTGGCTCGGCCTGCTGGGGCAGGACGACGTAGTCGCAGGCCTTCACGACGGACTCCGTCATGGCATTCAATCCGGCGGCCGTGTCCATGATCAGGCAGTCCACGCCGCGCAGTTCGGCGGAGCGGAGCAGGTCGGCCAGGCGGGTGGGCACATCCTGAGGAGCCCAGCCTCGTCTGGCGGCAGCATCATACTGCCCTGCAGGCAGGATCTGCAGTTCGGGCAGGCGTGTGGCGAGCACGAGGCGGTTCAAGTCCTTCTCAGCACTGCACAGGAAGTCATAAAAGCCGAGCTTGGAGCGCGTGGAGCGTGCCAGTGAAAGCCCGACACCGCCCTGGGGATCGGTGTCCACCAGCAACGTCGTCCACCCCCGTTTGGCGAGGGAGTAGGCGAGGTTGATGCAAAGCGTGGTTTTTCCCACGCCTCCTTTCTGGCTGGCCGTAGCAATGGCGATCACAGGGCGAGACTAGGCCGTGTTTGCCAACTGGCAACGACGGCGTGAGTCTGCGGATGCAACTGCCCTGATCAACGGCTGCCCTGGCTTCAGTTCACCTGGCGGATGAGGGTCTTCAGCACTCCCTGCACCACCAGCTCCTGATCTGGCTGAAGGTCGGGGAAGGCCGGATTCTCGGCGCGCAGGAAGGGGCGGCCATTTTCCACCATGTAGCGCTTCAGGGTCGTTTCGCCGTCGATGAGCGCCGCCACGATGTCGTTCGGGCGGGGTTCCTTCATCTCGAGAATGGCAATGTCACCATCGCAGATGTTGGCGCCGATCATTGATTCACCACGCACCTTGAGGGCGAAGGCCTTGCTGCCACGCCGGATGCCGACGGTGGAGGCATCGAGGGAAAGACTGCCATCCGGCTGCTGCTGCTGGAGTTCGGCGTAGCCTGCGGCGATGTGGCCGTAGAGTGGGATGTCCACGATCTCTTCACGCTGAAGGTCCTCAGGAAACACCACGGCCCGCGCCTTGTGCGGGTGGCGCTGAATGACACCCTTTTTCTCCAGGGCGCGCAGGTGGCTCATGGCCGCAGTCTGGCTGGAAAAGCCGAAATGCTTCTGAATGTCCCTCGTGCTGGGCATCACGCCTTGTTCACGCTGATGCTGGCGCAGGTAGGCGAGGAGTTCCTGCTGGCGTTCTGTCAGTTTAACGGGTGGAGAGAACATGCGAACTGTGTTCGTGCGACCAGAGTTCTTATGCAACCTGTTTTTTCGATCACTCCACGGGCACGGCCTGGGCCGGCTTTTTGCGGCTGGCAGAGGGCTCATCCACGGAAACCGCCTTCACGGGCCCGGAAGGACCTCCGTCCAGCCTTTCGAGGATGATCGGCTGGCCGTCCTGGTTGCGAAGCTCCAGCCCCGCGGCCTTCAGGGCGGCGGCGGCATCGGGGATGCTGCCTGCCCGTTCAGGGGCCACCACTGGCACCATGTAGAGGGGCTGGGCGCTGAACCAATGCCGGCTGGCGATCTGCTGTTCGGAGGTGGAGAGCGGCGTGACACCCAGGATCAGCCGCTCATAGGACTGATTTTGAATCACGGCGTCAGGAACCACCTCCAGCTTTGCAAAAAACGCCCGCAGGGAAGCCACCAAGTCGTGGGAGAGGTCTGCATTCGCCCGGCGCATCTCCTCGCCAAACAGAGCTCCCAGCGCGTTGCTGGGCAGGTCTTCCGGAGTGCAGTCGGCCACGACCTCGTCCGCCCGGCGAATGAGTGCCTGCGGGCCGCCTTCACGCTCCCATTCCTTGGCGAGAGCGGCTCGGCGCGGCTGCCCGGCACAGACAATGCGCGCCAGACCGAAGAAATGCACCAAGTCCACCGGACCTCCCAGCACCGTGATGACATAGCGGTCGGAAATCGGAGTCGCCTTGGCAGGATGTTTCAGGGCCTTGTCCCTCAAGATGTCCAGCCGGTCCGCCTGGCTGCGGACCCTCGGCCACTGTGAGGAGGTGATGGCGGCATCAATCACGCGGTCCAGGGAGGTGGACTTCGATGCCGCCGCCGGTGCAGCTGCTGGGTCCAGGGAGATCTGGGCGCTGGCTTGCAGGGCCAGAAAGGACGTGACGAGGCTGATCGTGAGCAGGCGCATGCCTGCATACTGAGAGCAGACCGAAGTTCAGGCAACCCTCAAAGCAAAGATCACGCTGCCAGAGTCTGTGTTTCCTCCTCATGCAGGTAGCAGGAGGGATCGGGAGCCCAGAAGTCGCCGGTCATCTGCAAGGCCCGCACGCGGAAGCCGCCACCGCAGACATTGATCCAGCGGCAGGAGGCGCATTTGCCGGTCAGGTGCTCCTTGCGGTTGCGCAGGGCATTCAGCTCGGGGTGGTCGCGGTTGCTCCAGATCTCACTGAACGGCTTGTCCTTCACATTGCCGAGCGTCAGGCTGTGCCAGAACTGGTCGGGGTGCACGTTGCCCTGGGTGTCGATGTTGCTGATGCCGGTGCCGGAGCTGTTGGCCCCGCCGCCGTTCCAGGTGAGGAGTTCCATGGCCTTCGCGGCACGCTCGGGGTTCTCGCGCAGCAGCCGCATGTAAAGGTAGGGTCCATCGACAGGTTGATCGACGGTCAGCACTTCACGCGGCTTGCCTTCGGCGGCCCACTTCGCGGTGCGGTCCAGAATCTTGTCGATCGCCCTGCGGGTGTCCTCGTGAGGCACTTCGATCAGTTCGGCTCCACGGCCGCTGTACACGAGATGGTAGAAGCACACGCGCTCAATGTCTTCGCGTTCGATGAAATCGAGGATGTTGTCGAGGTCGTCGATGTTGTGGCGGGACAGCGTCAGGCGCAGGCCGACCTTCTGGCCGACGGCCTTGCAGTGGCGGAACGCAGCCACGGCCTTCTCAAAAGCTCCGGAACGACCGCGGAAGTGGTCGTGAGTCGCTCCCATGCCATCGAGTGAGATGCCCACATAGGAGAAACCGATGTCCTTCAGCCTGCGCGCCTCTTCGGGACCGATCAGGGTGCCGTTGGTGGAAAGCGTCAGCCGCAGGCCCTTGCCCGTGGCATATTCAGCCAGCTCAAAGAACTTGGGGTGGATCATCGGTTCACCGCCGGAGAGCAGGAGGGCGGGGACTTTGAACTGCGCCAGATCGTCCACCACGCCAACGCACTGGTCCCAGCTCAGCTCGCCAGGGTAGAATTTGGAATCAGAGTCCTGGTAGCAGTGCAGGCACTTCAGGTTGCAGCGGCGGGTGATGTTCCAGACAACAATCGGGCGACGTTCGGCAGCCGTGGTGGGCGCGCCGTGGCCGCGGCCGTAACGAAGGTGGTCCATCGGCTGGGCGACATCGCAGTAAAGGCGGGTGAGATTGATCATGAGGCTGCTATCAACGCCGCCGCAGACTGGGGCTGCGCCCCCGATCTTGCGCAGTGATGAGCAGGCCTTGCCTCCTTTAGAAATCCACCCTGCGCCATTCGCCTGCGGCCAGGCCTTGCAGATCGTAAGGGCCGAAGGTCGTGCGGTGCAGCGTCTCCACATGCCAGCCCTGGCTGGCGAACATCCTCCGCACCTGATGGTAGCGGCCTTCTGTGATGGTCAGGGAGGCGCTTCGCGGTCCCGTGATCTCCAGCTTTGCCGGCAGGCAGGGTTTTTCCTCTCCGCGGAGCATCACCGTTCCGCTGGCAAAGGTTTGGATGAGCGTGGGATCAAGGTCACGGTCCACCGTCACCTCATACACCTTTTCAATCTCCGCCCGCGGCGAGGTGTAGCGCTGCACCAGCTGACCCTGGTCCGTGATCAGCAGCAGCCCGCTCGTGTCCTTGTCGAGCCTGCCGATGCTGGTGACCGGCGGGTTGCGGGCCAGCCAGCGGGGCGGCAGCCATTCGTAGATGGTCTCGCCTTCACCCTCGGAATGCGTGCAGACATAGCCCGTCGGCTTGTGAAACAGCACCAGCAGGCCATCCGGAGCCTCCAGGGGCTGGCCGTCGAGGGTCACCTGATGCGGATCCACCCTCTGGTCGGCCTTCTTGGCGAATTCCTCACCCACCTTCACCCGGCCCGCCTTGACCACGGCCTCCGCTTCCCGGCGTGAGCAGTAGCCGAGGGAGGAGAGCAGCTGGTCAAGACGGCGCATGTGGGCGGACTCAGGCAATCATCGCCTTCAGCTCATCCAGAGCCTGCTTCGTGCGGGCGATGCCCTCCATTTCACTGTGCTTGTCGCCTTCGTATTCGATGCCGATGTAGCCGTTGTAGCCCGCTTTGACGACGATGTCGATCAGGCGCTGGTAGTCGAGGCTCATCTCGCGGCCTTCGCGGCGGTCTTCGGTGTAAAACTTGCCGGCGCCCGTGTCCCAGTCATAGGCCTTGGCGCTCATGGCCTTCTTCACCCAGGGCATGAATTCACGCAGGCCCTTGTAGGGGTTGTAGAGCTCACCCTTGGCGCGGTCGGTGTAGAAGTTGCCAAAGTCAGGCAGGATGCCCACGCGGGCGTGATCGGCGGCTTTCATGACACCCGTGAGCCAGAGTCCGTTGCTGGAAAGGCCGCCATGGTTTTCGACCACGACAAACAGCCCGCGCTTGTCGGCCTCGACACAGAGGCGGTGCAGGCCGTCGGCGGCCAGCTTCATCTGCTCCTCAAAGCTCAGCTTCGGATTGCTGGCGGCGTTCACGCGGATGCTGTGGCAGCCCAGCGTGGCGGCGGCGTCCAGCCACTTGAGATGGTTCTCGATGGTCTTGGCGCGCTTCGCGTCATCGGAGTCGCCCAGGTTCCCCTCGCGGTCGCACATGATCAGCAGGCCCTTCACGCCTTCACCATCCTGGCGCTTCTTCATTTCGCCCAGGTAGGCGGCGTCGGTGGCCTTGTCGAAGAACATTTGGTTGACGTATTCCACGCCGTCGATGCCAAAGCCGCGGGCGGTCTTGCAGAAGTCGAGGTGGTCGAGGGGTTCGGCACCGTTCTTTTTGAACATGCGCTTGTTCAGCGACCATTCGGCCAGGGAGATTTTGAAGGCTTCCTTCTTCTCGGCGCGCACAGGAGCGGCGGCGGAGGCGGCCAGGGCGGTGGTGGCAAGCTGGAGGA
This sequence comes from uncultured Prosthecobacter sp., assembly GCA_937941745.1. Taxonomy (GTDB): domain Bacteria; phylum Verrucomicrobiota; class Verrucomicrobiia; order Verrucomicrobiales; family Verrucomicrobiaceae; genus Prosthecobacter. Next base: position 8,932 of record CALDGV010000375.1, read on the forward strand.
AATGACGGCGGGAGGTGTTTTTCATGGCGGAGGGAGACTTTGTCATGGGACACGGCGGGAGCGCAAGCGCCCAACGAGCCTGAATGAGGCTTTGCGAAAGGGATTTGAAGGTGCACGGCCCGGAATGCGCCTCCGTTCGCGAGGCTTCTGCTGCAAGTCGCGCTCCTGGCCGGGCGTTCATCGCCTCCGCCATGCGTTTCCTGTTCCGCCTTACTTCGTTTTCCGCGCTCGCCACCTCGTTTGCCCTGGCAGACTGGCCCCAGTGGCGGGGTCCCAACCGCGACGGCGTGTCCACGGACACCACGCCGATTGCCGAGAGCTTTCCTGAGACGGGCCTGAAGAAGGTCTGGGAGAGTGACTTCATTCCCAGTGATCATTATGGCGGACATGGCAGTCCCGTGGTGGCGGGCGAGCAGGTCATCATGTCGGTTGTCTGGCATGAGCGTGTGCCCTCCGAGCAGCGTGAGATCGACAGCGAAGTGATGCAGCAGATGAACTATCGCGGCGTCAGCCCGGAGCTGATGAAAAAGCTCGAAGAAACCCGGCTGAATCTGCCCAAGCTGCGCGGAGCCAGGATGGATGAATGGATGCTTGAATGGCG
>CALDGV010000376.1 GCA_937941745.1 uncultured Prosthecobacter sp.
GCCATGGTGGCGGCTGAGACCGGGCGCCTGGGTGATTTCACACTGACGGTCGAAAGTGGTCCCATTGGCGGTGTTCCGGCCTCGGGGCTGAATTTTGGCTGCAGCCACTTTCCCGAGGCCATCATCGACCAGCCATCGCAGTTCGATTTCTACGACGGCGGCGGCATCGACATCGCCGTGCTTGGCGCGGTGGAGGTGGATGCCCAGGGCAGCGTGAATGTGACCAGCTTTGCCGGCCGCTTTGCCGGGGTCGGCGGCTTCGTCAACATCGCCCAAAGCGCCCGCCGCCTCGTTTTCTGCTGCACCTTCCTCGCCAAAGGCCAGCCGAAGTTTGTCCGCGAGATCCAGCATGTCTGCTTCCATGGCCCGACAGCCTTCGCCCGAGGGCAGGAGGTGCTGTTTGTCACCGAGCGGGCCGTGTTTGAACTCACTGGCCAAGGGCTGCGCCTCATCGAGGTCTTCTCGGGCCATGATTTGCAGCGCGACATCCTCGATCAGATGCAATTTCGCCCGCTCATCGCCGAATCCCTCTCTTCATGCTTATGACACCTGTCCACATTGTTGATGCCAGACGCTCCCCGATCGGCCGCTTCGGCGGCGGTTTGAAGGACCTGCCCGCCGCGCAGCTCGGTCATGCCGTGGCGGAGGCGGTGGTGCCTGCGGAGCTTCGCAGCCAGGTGGGTCAGGTCATCCTTGGTCAGGTGCTGCAGGCGGGCTGTGGCATGAATGTGGCGCGGCAGGTGGGCTTGAAGCTGGGCCTGCCCCAGCAGGTGCCCGCCTACACGGTGAACATGGCCTGCGGTTCCTCCCTGAAGGCCGTGGCCCTGGGTGCCGATGCCATCCGTGCGGGAGAGTGCGATCTCGTGCTCGCAGGCGGCGTGGAGGTAATGAGCCGCGCCCCGCACTACGTGACCGATGCCCGCTTTGGCAAAAAGCTGGGCGACCTGTCCATGCAGGACTCCATGTTCATGGATGGCCTGAGTGATCCGCTTTTGAAAATCGGCATGGGGGAGACGGCGGAACGCATCGCCGACAAGCACGGCATCAGCCGTCAGGAGCAGGATGCCTTTGCGGCTCTGAGCCAGAGCAGGGTCGCTGCCAGCCGGGACTTCCTGGCCCGTGAAATCCTCCCCGTGGCGGAGGTCGTCGCCGACGAGCACCCGCGCGCTGACACCACGGCCGAATCTCTCGCCAAGCTGAAGCCCGCCTTCCGCAAGGAGGGCAGCGTCACGGCCGGAAACGCCTCCGGCATCAATGATGGTGCCGCCATGGTGCTGCTGGCAGGCGATGCCGCGCTGAAGAAGCATGGCCTGACCTCGCGCGCCCGCATCATCGCCTGCACGGCGGTCGGCTGTGATCCTGCCCTGATGGGCCTGGGCCCTGTCGGAGCCATTCAAAAGCTCTGCCAGATCACCGGCTGGACCTTGGACGAAGTGGACGCGGTCGAAATCAACGAGGCCTTTGCTGTTCAGACCCTCGGCTGCGCCCGTGAACTCGGCCTGAATCTCGACAAGCTGAACCAGCGTGGCGGAGCCATCGCCCTCGGGCATCCCATCGGGGCCAGTGGCGCCCGTGTCCTGGTCACGCTGCTGCACCTCATGGAGGATCAAAACTACCGCCGCGGCATTGCCAGCCTGTGCATCGGCGGTGGCATGGGCATCGCGATGGCGGTGGAGCGCGCCTAGCATTCACCCGTGCTCCGCAAACTGCCCCGTCCTGGCTTCGTAGGTTAGAGCATGTCCTCGTTCCTTCCCCGCCGCGCCTTCCTGTCCGACTTCGGGCTGGGCTTTGCCGGCGTGGCCTTGCAGTCGATGCTGCAGCGGGAGGCGGGCGCAGTCACCCTGCCTGAATTTCCGGATGGGAAGCCGCACTTCCAGCCCCGGGCCAAAAGCGTGATCTGGCTGTTCATGCGCGGCGGCGTGAGCCACATGGAAAGCTTCGATCCGAAGCCCGAGCTCAACAAGTATGCCGGGAAGAGCATCACGGACACGCCTTACAAGTTCGTGATGGATCCGGAGCGTCGGAAGAAGGTGCGCGTGGTAGTGGTGAACGACGCCAATGGCCAGCAGCGAAACAAGATCTACCCTCTGCAAATCGGCTTCCGCAAAGGCGGTCAGAGCGGCATTGAGGTGAGCGACTGGTTCCCGCATCTCCGGAACTCGGTGGATGACCTGGCCATCATCCGCAGCATGTGGACCACGGATGACAACCATGGCGCGCAGGTGCAGTTCCATTCCGGCAAGCACATGCTGGATGGCCGCCATCCCACCATCGGGGCCTGGGTGAACTACGGCCTCGGATCGCTGAACGACAACCTGCCGCAGTTCATCAACATCGGACCCCGCTTCTTTGACCTGCGGGACGGCCACTATCTCGGCCCGGCCTACGATGCGGTGAACTTGAAGATCGATCCGAAGGACCCGCTGGCCTTTGCCCGCCCGGAGCTGCCCATGAGCGAGGCGGAGCAGACAGCACGCTTCAACCTCGCGGGCAGGCTGAACCGCCTCAGTGCGCTGCGGTATCCAGACGACCCGACGCTGGCCGCGCGCATCAAGTCCTACGAGCTGGCCTTCCACATGCAGAAGGACGTGCCTGATGTGGTGAACTTTGACCGCGAGAGCGCGGCGACCCAGAAGATGTACGGCCTGGACCATGACATCACCCGGCCTTTCGGCCAGCAGCTGCTGGCTGCGCGCCGTTTTGTCGAGCGCGGCGTGCGCTTCATCCAGATCATGCATGGCGATGGCGCAGCCGGAGCCTGGGACAGCCATTCGAAGCTGCGCGAGAACCACAGCAAGCTCGCGGCGCAGGTGGACAAGCCCATCGCAGGGCTCATTGCCGACTTGAAGCAGCGTGGGCTGTTTGAGGAGACCATCGTCGTCTTTGCCACCGAGTTCGGCCGCACACCGGGCTCGCAGGGCACGGATGGGCGCGACCACCACCCGTACGGCTTCAGCGTCTGGATGGCCGGAGGAGGCATCAAGGGCGGCATCGTTCATGGCAGCACCGATGACATCGGCTTCCACGCCGTGGAGCACCCGCATTATGTGACGGATGTCCACGCCACCCTGCTGCGCCAGCTAGGCATTGATTCCCACCGCATGGAGTACCCTGGGCGGAAGCGCCTCGAAATCGATTTCGGCGAGGTGATCCGCGAGATCGTGTGATGCTGGACCGGCCGTTGCGGCTGCTTTTGCCCATCAAAAGAGTTTTCTTGTCCGGTTCGGGCTTTTGCGGTGGATTGAGGAAGTCTCCCCAACCCCTGAATCCATGCTCCGTCCCTGTCTTCTGACCCTTGCGCTGGCCGTCACGACCGGTTTTGCCGCCAACAACACTGCACCGGCCAATGCGCCGCATGCCATCATGCCCGTGCCGGATGCCGCCACGGCCAAGCGTGCCCAGGCGGTGGCTCCTCCTGAGAAGGGTGAGCGCATCGTGCTGATCGGCAACGGCCTGGCCGAGCGGGATGTCTATTACGGCCGCATCGAAACCGAGCTGCACCTGCGCTATCCCGGCCAGGAGCTGTGGGTCCGCAACATGGGCCATGTGGGTGACACGCCAGGCTTCCGGCCGCATCCCTCCCGCAAGAGCCAGTGGGCCTTTCCGGGTGCGGAAAAGTTTCATCCCGACAAGACCGTGCACAACGGCAAGGGCTTCTTCCCGATGCCGGATGAGTGGCTGGCCTTTTTGAAGGCGGACACCATCGTAGCGTTCTTTGGCTACAACGAGTCCTTCGATGGACCGGCCAAGGTGAAGAACTTTGAAGACGAGCTGGATGCCTGGGTCCAGCACACGCTCAGCAAGGCTTACAACGGCAAAAGCGCCCCGCGTGTGGTGCTTGTGAGCCCGGTCGCCTACGAAAACCAGTCCGCGAAGCGCGACCTGCCGAATGGTGAGAAGGAGAACGCGAACCTCATCCTGTATGCCGCCGCGGTGGAAACGGTGGCGAAGAAGCACGGGCTGACCTTCATCGACCTCTTCACGCCGACCAAGGCCCTCTATGCCAAGGCGGAAAAGCCGCTGACCACCATGGGCTTCGTGCCGAACGATGAAGGCTACAAGGCCGTGGCGGAGATCCTCGCCACGGGCTTGTTTGGCCATCAGAGCCGTGAATCCAAGGCGGACCCGGAGCTGGTGCATCAGGCCGTGAAGCAGAAGGACTGGTTCTGGAACAACGACTACCACCTTCTCAACGGTGTGCACACCCACGGCCAGCGCTATGAGCCCTTCGGGCCGCAGAACTATCCCGACGAAGTGAAGAAGACCCGCGAGATGGCCGCACTGCGCGATCAACTGATCCACGACATCGCCTCCGGCAGGAAGAAGGACCTCGTGGTGGATGACAGCAAGACCCACGTGCTGCCAGAAGTGCCCACCAACTATGTCCAGAGCGTCAAGAACGGCAGCAAGGAATACCTTTACGGCGAGGATGCGGTGAAGAGCCTCACGGTGCCCGAGGGCTACAAGGCCGAGCTTTTCGCCAGCGAGAAGGAGTTCCCGAATCTGGCCAATCCAATGCAGATGAGCTTTGACGACCGAGGCCGCCTGTGGGTCGCCGTGATGCCCACCTACCCGCACTACCGTCCCGGTGATGCCCTGCCGAACGACAAAATCCTGATCTACGAGGACACCAATGGCGACGGCAAGGCTGACAAGGAAACCATCTTTGCCGACAAGCTGCATCTTCCCATCGGTTTCGAGTTTGCTCCGGAGGGGGTCTATGTCAGCCAGGAGCCGAACCTCGTGCTCCTGCGTGACACGAATGGCGATGACAAGGCCGACAGCAGCGAAATCCTGCTCGGCGGCTTCGACACCCACGACACCCACCATGCCATCAGCGCCTTCACGGCGGACCCCAGCGGTGCCATCATCATGTGTGAAGGCGTCTTCCTGCATTCCAACATCGAGACGTCCTATGGCCCGGTCCGCTGTGTGGACGGCGGCTTCTACCGCTACAGCCCGCAGCGTGGCCATTTGGAGCGCACCATCCAGATGAGCATTCCCAATCCCTGGGGCTTTGTGTTTGACCAGTGGGGCCAGGATTTCCTCCTCCATACCTCCGGCACCACGATGAACTGGGCGCTGCCCGTCGAGGTGAAGCCCACCTTCGGCAGCAAGACGCCTTCTGCACCTGATCTGGTCCCCGAAGGCCATAAGGTCCGCCCCACCAGCGGTCTTGAGGTCGTCAGCAGCCGCCACTTCCCCGATGAGGTTCAGGGTGATCTCATCTACTGCAATGCCATCGGCTTCCTCGGCATCAAGCAGGTGAAGATCGAAGACAACGGCACGGGCTGGAAGACCACGCATCGTCACAATCTGCTCCAGAGCAGCGACGGCAATTTCCGCCCTGTGGACCTCGAATTCGCGCCTGATGGCAGCCTGTATGTCATCGACTGGCACAACGTGCTCATCGGTCACATGCAGCACAATGCCCGCGATCCTCTGCGCGATCATGTGCATGGCCGCATCTACCGCATTACCTACCCTTCGCGCCCGCTCGTGCAGCCTGCCAAGGTCGCCGGAGCCAGCGTCGGGGCGCTTTTGGAGAACCTCAAGGAGCCTGAACTGCGCACGCGCTACCGCAGCCGCCGTGCGCTCCGGGGGCATCCAGCCTCCGAAGTGCTTCCGGCGGTGAAAACTTGGGCCGACAAACAGCCCGATGCCCACGCCAAACTGGAGGCCCTCTGGGTCACCTGGGGCCTGAATCAGACGGATGAAGGCCTGCTGCGCGAAATGCTCGCCTCCCCCGACTTCCACGCCCGCGCCGCCGCCGTCCGTGTGCTGCGCTACAACATGCACAAGGTCGCGGATCACGCGGCGCTGCTGGAGAAGGCGGCCAATGATGAGCATGGCCGCGTGCGCCTGGAGGCCATCGTTGCCGCCTCATGGATGACGGACATTCCCGCCGCCAAGAAGATTGTCGCCGCCGCCAGTGCCAAGCCTCTCGATGAATGGAGCAAGAATGCCGCCAAGACGGCCGCTGACCGCCTCGCCGGCATCGCCGAGAAGCCTCAGGCCGAGTACGTCACCGTGCCCGCGCCCGCCCACCTGGATGCCGCGGCGAAGAAGAACTTCATGGCTGGCCAGGAGATCTACCATCGCGAAGGCAGCTGCATGACCTGCCACCGTGGCGATGGCAACGGCCTCGCGCCCGCCTTCCCGCCCATCGCCAAAAGCCCCTGGCTGAACGACAAGGACCGCTCCATCAAGATCGTCCTCTACGGGCTCATGGGCCCCATCGAGGTGAACGGCCTGAAGTTCGACGGCCAGGTGCCGATGACACCCTTCGCCGGCATGCTGAAGGACGACGAAATCGCCAGCGTGCTCACATTCGTGCGCAATCACTTCGGCAACCAGTATGGCCCCGTCACCACGGATGACGTGCAGAAGGTCCGTGCCTCGCAGCCGGGACGCATGGCCTTCTACATGGCCGATCAGCTCCTCAAGGAGCATCCGCTGAAGTAGCCCTCGACCGGCATCGAAACCTTCCCTCAGGGCGGCGCGGCGTCATCGGACGTGGCACCGCCCTGAACTTCTTTCGGGGCTTCCTCGCATTCTGGTTTTTTGATGTCTGCAGACCCAAAAAGCGCCTTGCCGGGCGAGCCCGCGAATGGCTAAGGTGGCCCACTATGGCCTCTCTGAACAAAGTCATGCTCATCGGCAATCTCACCCGCGATCCGGAGGTGCGTTACACGCCCAAAGGCAGCGCGGTCTGTGACATGGCCATCGCCGTCAACCGTCGCTACTTGAACGAAGCCACCGGCGAGCGCGTGGAGGAGGTGACCTACCTCGACATCGTGCTCTGGAACAAGCAGGCGGAGCTCGCCGGCCAGTACCTGTCCAAGGGGCGTTCCGTCTTCATCGAAGGCCGTCTGCAGATGGACAGCTGGGAGGACAAGGCCACCGGCCAGAAGCGCAGCAAGATCCGCATCGTCTGTGAGAACATGCAGTTCCTGGACAGCAAGGCCGGCGGTGGTGGCGGAGGCTACCAGGGTGGTGATGATGAAGGTGGCGGCTACAGTGCTCCGGCGCCTCAGCAGCGCCGTCCGGCAGGTGGTGGCGGTGGCGGTGGAGGAGGAGGCTATCAGCAGCGCCCTGCTCCGGCCCAGCGCCCGCCGCAGCGTCAGGCTCCGCCTCCCCAGCAGCACGATGATTTCGGCGAAGGCCCGATCACGGACGGACTTGATGGTGACGACATCCCGTTCTGAAGCCATCGCAGTGTGTCCGGTTTGCGCATCCATGCGCCTCGTTTGGCCGCCCTCTAGGAAACTGGAGGGCGGTTCGTTTTGAGCCTTCAGACAGCCGTGCTCTCCCCCCGGCGGCTCGAACTTCGAACCATCCAAACACCATGAAAGCGCTCGTTCCCTCCCTCCTGCTGGCCCTCGTCTGCGTCACCTCCCTCTTCGCCAAGGGCGGTCCCGCCATCAACGACAAATGCCCCGTGGACGGCAAGGCCGTCCGCATCATCTACCGCATCTTCACCGACAAGGGCAATGTGGCCTTCTGCTGCGTGGACTGCATGGACACCTACGAGAAGAATCCCTCCCGCTACACCGTGACCCCCAAGTCACCCGACGGCAAATAACCGGACCACGATGCGGTGGAGATGGCGTATCCCACGTTCACGTGCCAATTCTGGCGCGTGACACCTGACATCTCCACCCGCCCCGCAACTGAGGCCGACGTGCCGGTTCTGCTGCAGCTCATCCGTGAGCTCGCCGAGTATGAAAAGCTCACCCACGAGGTGGTCGCCACGGAGGAAAGCCTCCGCCAGACTTTGTTTGGGCCTGCCCGCTCCGCTGAAGCGCTGCTCGGCTGCGTGCAGGGCCGGCCTGTGGGCATGGCCATCTTCTTCCACAACTACTCCACCTTTCTCGCCCGGCCCGGCCTCTATCTCGAGGATCTCTATGTCCAGCCGGCCCATCGAGGCTGCGGAGTGGGAAAGCGGCTAATCACCTCGGTGGCCCGCATCGCAGTGGAGCGCGGCTGCGGCCGTTATGAATGGACCGTGCTCGACTGGAACCAGCCCGCAATTGAGTTCTACCAAAGCCTCGGTGCCGAGATGAAGAGTGACTGGAGGATCATGCGCGTGACCGGGCAGGCACTGCAAAAAATGGCGGAGATGTGACCCTGCCTGCCATGCCGGGGCGA
>CALDGV010000377.1 GCA_937941745.1 uncultured Prosthecobacter sp.
CGACGGAGGGATCGGTGAAGTGGTGGATGGTCTTCAGCAGGAAGTCGGGCGCGGGAGTGAAGTCGGCGTCGAAGATGGCGATGAACTCGCCCTTGGCCGTGGCCATGCCCTCCTCCATGGCACCTGCCTTGAAGCCCTGGCGGTTGCTGCGGTGCCGGTATTCGACCTCGAAGCCGGAACTGCGGAGCTCGTGCGCCAGCCTCTGGCCGAGGGTGGTGGTGTCATCGGTGGAGTCGTCGAGGAACTGGATCTGCAGGCGGTCCTTCGGGTAGTCGAGGGCGCCGATGTGCTGCACGAGCTGCTCCAGCACGTCCGCCTCATTGTAGATGGGCAGCTGGATGGTGACGAAGGGCAGCTCGGCAAACATCCGCTGCGGGCGGGGCGGTGTCTTGCGGTGACGCCAGTAGCCGTAGAGTACCTTCAGCTTGTGCGCGCCGAAGAGCGAGAGGCCGGAACAGAGGATGATGTAGCTGAAGAGCCAGAGAAGAGTTTCCCAGCGGGGCATGGAAGGCTCGGGAGAGAGGAGGGAGGTCGGGAGAAGGCTTCAGGACTGCCTGGGCAGTCCATCGGCGGCGGCGACATTGCCGAGATCACCCGGAGCCGCACTCGAAAACCGCTTTTGTTTCAAGCCTCAGTCCTGCGCCGGACGGGTCAGGCTGATGCGTGCCTGGACGTAGGCGTAGAGCATGATGAAGAGGGCGATGAGCACCTCCTTCATTTCACCATCCTCATGTCCGTAGTAGGGCAGGGTCAGGTCGGTTTCGAGGATCTTGCGGGCCACCTTGCGCGGCACGACGGACAGGTTGACGAGGACGGCGACGAGGGCCGTCTGCGCCGCCGGGAAAAGCCAGAACTTGATGCAGGCAGGGCCGGAAGGCATCGGCCCGCGGCGTGCCCACCAGGGGCCGAGGATGCTGCCCACGAGGGCGCCCACGCAGAGGCCGTTGCGCGCCAGGGTGGTGAAGATGAATTCCGACCAGCCTTTGACGTTGTGCAGGTTGGTCTCACGCTGGCGGTTCACTTCGGACCACTCGGCGGGCGTGGTCCACTTGCCGAAATGCTGACCCCAGCTGATCTCCTCCCCCAGGAAGACAAAGGCCCCCGCCGCCAGCAGCAGCAGCCAGATGAGGCGGAAGGTGCTGCCCGGCTGGCTCAGGGCACGGCAGGACCAGTAGAAGGCCAGCGCCAGGAAAAGCACCGTCAGGTTTTCGATGAGGCCGAACTCGCGGTAAACGGTGGCCTCCCAGTTCCAGCCGGGAATGGCCAGGAGGAGCGGATAGAGGATGATCGCCAGGGGCAGATAGACCGTCAGCCATTTGGGCAGCGGCATATCGTAGGACGGAGCAAGGGTTGAAGGCATGCTATTGAGACGCAGTGGCAGATAGGTATCCGGCTTTGAAGCTGATGAAACGATTTTTTCACGAGGAATCGCTTACACGACGGCTGAAACCTTTTCCCCGGCTGAAATCGCGCTCGACGCAAGAACGGCCTGTCGCTAACCGTCGCCCTTCACCTCAATCATGCGCACAGGGATCCTCGCAGGCGGCAACTACATCATCGACTACGTCAAGCTCATCAACCGCTACCCGGAGCAGGACATGCTTGCGGACATCCGGAGCGAGACGTCCAGCAATGGCGGCGGGCCTTACAACGTGCTCAAGGACCTTGCCGCCATGCGTGTCGGCTACCCGCTGGCAGCGGCGGGGCTCGTCGGTCGCGATGCCAATGGTGACTGGATTCTGCGCGACTGCCAGAAGGCGGGCATCGACACCGCCCAACTGCGCCAGACGGAGCGGGCACCCACCTCCTACACGGATGCCATGACGGTGATCGAGACCGGACGCCGAACCTTTTTTCATCAGCGTGGCGCCAACGCGCTTCTGGGGGAGGCCGACTTCGATTTCACCGGCACGAACGCCCGCGTGTTCCACCTCGGCTACCTCATGCTGCTGGATGAAATGGACCGCCTGCTGCCCGATGGCGGCACGCCCGCCGCCCGGGTGCTGGAAAAAGCCCGTGCTGCCGGGCTGATCACCACCGTGGACATTGTCAGCACGGAAAATCCCGACTTTCGGACCATCGCCGAGGCGGCGCTGCCGCACACGGACTACCTCATCATCAATGAGGTCGAGGCCGGCAAGATTGTCGGCATGAACTTGAAGACCTCGCCGGTGAATGTGGCCGCAGTTTCAGACGCGGCGCGTGCGCTGCTGGCCAGGGGTGTGCACCGTCAGGTGGTGATCCATTTCGAAGCTGGGGCCGTTGTGGCGGATTGCGATGGCGGTGTCTCGATCCAGGCTTCGCTGAACCTTCCACCGGGCTTCATCGTGGGTGCAACGGGGGCGGGCGATGCCTTTGCAGCAGGCTACCTGCATGGCATCCATGAAGGCTGGTCCACGGCGGACTGCCTGACTCTGGCCGTCTGCACGGCAGCGGCTTGCCTCACGCATCCGACACCTTCCGAAGGGCTCAGACCTGTGGCGGACTGCCTGCGGCTGGCGGATGAGCATGGTTTCCGGCTGCCTGGCTAGATTCATGGGCAACGTGAGATGCCTTTTGCGCAGGCACGAAGTCTGCGTTTGGTGACCTCGTTCATGTTTTCCCTGCCTTCATCTCTGAGGACGCTGCTTTCGCGGCTCCGCCCCTGCCTGCCGATGGCAGTCTGGGGACTTGGGGCAGCGGCCTCATCAGCGCAGGGGCTGGCGGAAAAACACGCCGCCATGCTCAAGCAGGTGCTCTCCGATTCCCAGGTGCTGACAGAGCAGTATGAGCGCGCCCTGGCCCGGCTGGAATCGGAACTCGCAACGACCGGTGATTATGAAGAGGCGCGTCTCGTTCAACTGCGCCGAGAAGAACTGCGTACAGTCTATGCCGGCGCGGCCAGTCTGGCATCTGCCGCCGTGGTGCTGCCTCTGGAGCGGGCCCGTCTGGCCGGCACGGTGGAGGTGCGGTCAGGCGCACTCACGAACTGGCGCACCTCCGGCAGTCTGGCGGAATGGACAGCGCTGAAAATCAGTCCTGGAACTTATCATCTGGAGCTCGAAGCCAGCCTCTCAGACCTGCCTCAGGCGGCTTCAGGCCCGATGCCTGGGCGCTCCCAGCCTCAGGAGAAGGCCACTTTCACGTTCTACGAGGTCTCCCTCCTGCCGGGAGCCCAGGAAAACCGCCGGAGCTTTGAAATCTTCTCCTCCGACCAGGCGGAGGTTTTCTCTCCGGTGCGCATCGGCCCTTTGGTCTTCACACGGGACTTAGTGACGCTGCGCCTGATCCCTGCGGCGGGCTATCCGGCAAACGGGATCTTCCTGAGGAACCTGCGTCTGGTGCCTGTCACGGATGAAGTGGTGCAGACAGCTCCTTCGCTGCCAGAGGCAGATCCGCTCCAGGCTGCCCGGCTGCGTCTGAAGCAGGAGCTCGCGGTGGCTCAGAAACCGGTGTTGGAAGCTTACCATGCGGTGCTCAATGACCTCGCGGCCTCAGCGTTGAAAAGCCCGGAAACTCAGGAGTTGCTCGATGCTGAAGCCAAACGGCTCTCCCTGATTGAGCTGGCGTCGAGCAAGGATCCCGAGGTTTTGGTGAGCCGCATCGCAGGTCAGTTTGGCGGGATGGCGGGCTTTGAGGACATCTCCAACGCCCGGCTGGTCTCCTCGGAGGTGCTTTCAGGCGATCACTTCACCGTCGAGCATGAAGGCCGGAAGATTCCTGTGCGCCTCATGTGGCTGCGCTGCGCTCCGGTTTCGGAGAAGGATGCCAGCCGCCGGGACTTCGCGAAGCACTTCCGCCTCGAAAACGAGGACACCAGCTCGCTGGCTCAGGCGGCGCGGGAATTCACGCTGGGCTACCTGGAGGGCAAGCCGCTGCGCCTGCTGCTGCGTTCGGGCAAGGACAAGGAAGGCTTCCAGGCGGCGCTGGTGTTTCTACCTGAGGTGGGGCTGTATCAAAACGTCCTCGTGGACCAGGGCCTGGCTGCAGTGGAGCCCCCGCCGAAGGGTGCCCGCCCTGGTTTGATGGAGCGTGGACTGCTGGGCAGTCTGGTGGAGCGTGAGGCTGCGGCCAAACGACTTAAAAATGGCGCCTGGGCGCTTGCAGCTGAGGAGGGCAGGCCATGAGAATGCGCTTTCTCTTCCTCCTGACCCTAGGGGCTAGCCAGGCCTTGGCGCAGTCGCCTGAAGTGCCTGCCCCCGTGGCAGGATCTTCCGCCGCGATCCAGGCCAGTGCAGCGGATTCGCGCTTGCGGCAGCTGGAGGCCATTTATCAGCAGCAGTTGCGCTCACGCCACGTGCCGCTGCTCAGCAAGTATCTCACCGAGCTTCAGCTCCTGGCTCGAACGGCCGATACGCCTGCGATCCAGGAGGAGATCAAGCGCGTGCAGGCCATCATCAGTTCGGGCGGTGTGGTGGATTTGATGGCAGCCATGCGCGAACTGAATCCTGCCGCGGCCCCCGGCCCTGAGCCGAAGCCTGTGGCGATGCCAGAAACGGGCCAGGAGAAGCGGGCCATGATCACGCTCACTCCCTCGCTGGCTCAGACCATCCTGCCGGTGCCGGAAAGCAGTGCCAGCCCCATTTCGGCGCACGTGGGGCAGCTCACCTGGCGCATCGACCGCCTTCAGGCAGGGGCTTACGACCTCGTTCTGCACTATGCCAGCCTCACGCCGGATCAGCAGGTGCCGGTGACCATCGAACTGGCCGGGCAAAAGCTGGCGCTCACGTTGGACAGCCGTCAGGCGACCAAGGACGCACGCACTTTCCGCCTCTGGCGTCTCGGGCAGATCATCCTGCCTGAGGACATTGAGGGGTCGCCTCTCGTGTTGACCGCAGGGACGACCTCTGAAGCCGCCCTGATCATCCGCAATTTGGTCCTCACCCGCTCCAGGCGGCCTTGAGCCTTGCTGAGACTGCAGTGGATACTGGCACGGATTATTTCCGACACAAAACTAGCCCTGCCCCCGGCTTTATGCTACGGCCTCAGATTCCTCAAATGCCCATGTGATGGCGGATGAGGAAGCCTGCCGCGCATGACTGACCTTCTTTCCCAGATCCCCGTCCTTCTCTCTGGCTGCGAGCCACGCCTGCGCAAGGAGGCTGAGCAGCTTGTGGATGCTGATTCAGTCCGCGGGCTGGACGTCACCGTGGATGAAGCCCTTTCCGAGGTTCGTCTCGATGACCGCAGCGTCAACACACGCTGGGTCTATGAAGATGGTGCCTGGCAGGGTGAGACCGATGTCGAGGACCGGGTGCTGCACAATCTGGCGCTGGCCGCCGCCCTGATCGCCATCGAGCGCAAGGCCAGGCGCGATCCTGCGGCCTTCAAGCCGGCGGAGATGGAGGTGCCTTTCCAGGAGGCCATCGAAAAGCGCCTGGCCCGCCAGCTCACTCCAGAAGAGGATGCCTACCTGAGCAAGGTGGAGAAGCGCTTCCAACGCGTGCAGCAGACCGGCCAGATCTATGACCACGACATGGTCCGCCTGCATCCCAAGTGGACGATTCAAAGTGTGGACCCGCTGCCGCTCTGGCCCGAGCCGCCTGCGAACCTGCGCGAGTTCTGGGACTATGTGGCGCTCGCCCTCACGGACCGCGGCCTCCCCATTCCGGTCTTCCTCCGCAACGTTGCCGACCTTCATGCCGTGCGCGAACGTCTGCGCGACTGGCGTCAGGAGCGCACGGTGCCGCTTTGGAAGGAACGCATCCGGCGGCTGCTGCGGGATGACAGCGGCACAGGTGAAGGACGGCGCAAAAAGGGGGATCTGCGGCTGATCATTTCGCCTGCCGAGGCGCGGCTGCAGGGCCGTTTCGGCGATCAGGAGCGCTTTCATGCCCTCACTGGTGCCGAGTTGCGTGAGCTGGAAGAGGCTCAGTCCATGGGGGGGCTTCTTGTGCCGCCAGAGGCTGAATTGCTGCTTCTCTCCGCCCTTGGGCAAAGCTCGGCCAATGCCGCTGATGTCTGCCGTTTCGACCTCGATTCTTACGGTCAGTGGCTCAGCAGCCTCTTTCAGCAGCCCGCCCTGGAAAGCCGCCTCGTCACTCTCGACGAACATGCGTTCAAGCGCGCTGCCACAATGCTGGAATGGCGCGCTGAGGAAGACGCCGAGGGCAAGCATCTTCACCTCAGTCTCATCACAGGCGATGGTGAAAGCATCCAAGGTCCGCTGCGCGTGCTGCATGGTGCCGAGACCCTCTACTTGAGCGAGGACACGGTGTATCTCGGGCCGCGCTGGATGAATGATGAGACGAAGATCGAAGGCGTGCTGAGCGTTCCGCTGGCCGCCTTGACCTCGCAGGAAGGCATTGAGTTCCTGGAAAAGATCGGCCTGCCCCTGCCGCCGAGCATCGCGGGCCGTGTGAAGCATGAATCCCTGGAGGTCAAGGTGCGCGCCGCCTGCCAGAAAAAGGCACCGGGCTCCAACATTGAGTATGCCACCTTTCAAGCCGAAGCCATCAGTCCTGATGGTCGTGTGCGCGAAAGGCTCGGCCCAGGTGGCTGGGCTCCTGTTTTAGATCATAGCGCGCACGATGATGGTTCCATCGTCTGCCGTGACCGTCAGGCTTTGGAATCGGCCGAGTCGGTGATCCGTGGCCTGCATCCCTCCTGGGACATCGAGGCCCAGGGCTATCGTGTTCGTCTTACCAAGGCCTTCCCGGATCACTTCAACACCTGGGCTGTGAGCCTTCCCGAAGGCGTCACCCTCAGCACCGACGACCGCCTGCAGACCATCCTCGCAGATCCGCTCATCGCCAGGGTTCGCATCGAGGCCACGCAGACCGCCAGCATCGACTGGTTTGATCTGCGCATGATCTTTGAGATCGAAGGTGCTGACCTCAAGGCTGCGGAAATCCGCAAGCTGGTCGCAGCCAAGGGCGGCTTCGTTCAGCTTGCCGACGGCACGTGGCGGCGTGTGAAGCTGGAGCTCACCGAAGAGCAGATGGCCCTCATGGACCAGCTCGGCATCGATCTCGATTCCCCCACCGACGAGCTTCATCAGCTCCATTGGCGTCAGCTCGCTGGAGACAAGGTCAAGGAGGTCATTCATCCGCGTGCGTGGCAGACCATCACCCAGCGCATGGAGCAGGCAAGGCTTGAGGAAAAGCCCGCCGCTCCTGAAGGGCTGGCCGTCACCCTCCGCCCTTACCAGGTCGAAGGGTTCCACTTCCTGGCCTACCTCAGCATTAATAAATTTGGCGGCATCCTGGCCGATGACATGGGCCTCGGGAAAACCATTCAGAGCATCAGCTGGATCCTCTGGCTGCGCGGCCGCTTCCGCCAGGCCTGGCCCACCCTCGTCGTCTGCCCGAAGTCAGTGCTTGATGTCTGGGCCAAGGAGTTCGTCAAAGCCGCCCCAGGCTTGAATGTGCAGATCCTTCGCGACAAGGAGGAGCTCAACCTCGAGAAGCTCAAGTCCGAGGTCCACGTGCTTGTCATGAACTACGCGCAGATGCGCGGCTGCATCGACTACCTTGAGACCGTCAAATGGCTGGCTGTCATCATGGACGAAGCCCAGCAGATCAAAAACCCCGACTCCCAGGCTGCTCGTGCCGCCCGCCGCCTCAAGGCTGAAAACCGCCTCGCCCTCACCGGCACTCCTCTGGAGAACCGCCTCCTCGATCTCTGGAGCCTCATGACCTATGCCATGCCCGGTGCCCTTGGAGATCGCGCCTACTTCACGCGGAATTTTGACCGCCGGAAGGATGGCAAGGCCAGTGAACGCCTCGGGGCACGCCTCCGCCCGTTCCTGCTGCGCCGAACCAAAAGCCAGGTCGCCAGCGACCTTCCCTCCCGCAGCGAAGAAGCCATGCTTTGCGAGATGAGCCCCGACCAGGCCCGCCTCTACACCGAGGAACTCGCCCGTGCCCAGCACCTCCTGCTCACCAGCACCAGCTTTGAGGTGCTCACGCGCAAACGTTTCGCCGTCCTTCAGGCACTGACGCGTCTGCGGCAGATCTGCTGCCATCCGCAGCTTGCCAACGAGGCCAACCATGAAGTCGAAAGCGCCAAGCTCACCGCGACCCTTGAGCTCATTGAAGAACTCCATGCCGAGGGCCACAAGGTCCTCCTCTTCAGCCAGTTCGTCTCCATGCTCGAAATCCTGCGTGACCGCCTCACCGAGATGAGCATTCCCTACTACTGGCTCACGGGCAGCACCCAGAACAGGAGCGAGGTGGTGGACCAGTTCCAGAAGGACGAAGACCCCTGCGTTTTCCTGCTAAGCCTCAAGGCCGGCGGCAGCGGCTTGAACCTCACCGCCGCCAGCTACGTTATCCTTTACGATCCATGGTGGAACCCCGCCGTCGAGGCCCAGGCCATCGACCGTGCCCACCGCATCGGCCAGACCCAGCCCGTCATGGCCTACCGGATGATCACCAAGAACAGCATCGAGGAAAAGATCATGCTCCTTCAGCAGAAGAAGCAGATGATGAGCGCCAACATCCTCGGGGAGGGCGGCTTCGCCCGCACCCTGGAGAAGACCGACTTCGAATTCCTCTTCGACCTCGAGGCCGAAGAAAAGCTCCGTCAGGAGGACTGATGGAGCTCATGGATCACTTCCGACAAGACAGGAAGCCTCTCGACAAGCTGAGGCCATCCTTGTTGTAAAGCGGCTGTCTCGAAGTTACTTGGCTTCGAGGCAGACAACCTTGCCAGGGGCATTGCGGACGTAGAGGCGTCCGTTGGCGAGGACGGGGGCGCTCCAGCAGCGACCGCTGAGAACCTGGATGCGGCGAACTTCATCGAAGCTCGTGCTGCTGGCCTTGGCGATGACGAGTTCGCCTTTTTCGGTGAGGATGATCAGGCGGCCATCGGCGGCCATGAGGGAGCCGAAACCAATGCTCTTTTCTTCCCAGGCAACGCTGCCGTCCTCGAGTTTGACGCATTTCAGGGCACAGCGGCTGTTCTGGTCGCCATCAATTCCGTAGAGATAGCCGTCGAGGAGGACAGAGGAGTTGAATTGGTTTTTGAGGACCTTGCTTTCCCAGATTTTTTCGGGCTGGCTGGCGGTGAGCTTGAGAAGAGTGCAGCCTTTGTTGTAGCCGGTGGAGATGAACAGCTTGTCACCGCTGAGGATGGGGTCGCTGGCGTTGACACCGTAGCGGGTGGCCCAGCGGTGGGACCAGACGGGTGTGCCATCCTGGACCTGGACGGCGCTGTAGGCGTCCGCAGAAGAGACGATGACCAGTTGGCGACCATCGCGGGTGATGGGGTAGGGGGTGGAGTAGCCGGCGCTGTCCACTTCACTCTTCCAGATCACCTTGCCAGTGGCTTTGTCCACGGCCATGCCGGCTTTACCGACATTGAGGATGAGGAGATTGCCCTGGACAAGGGGAGCCCCTGCGAAACCCCAGTCGGGGATGTTGGCCTCAGTCTCTTTCTGGACGTTCTTTTCCCAAAGCACTTTGCCACTGGAGGCCTCAAAGCAGAAGAGATCGCCCCAGCGGCTGAGGTGATAGGCTTTGTCGCCGTCGAAGGTGGGTGTGTTGGAGGTGCCGCCCTCGTAGTATTTGTCGCCAAGGTCGGCAGGGTAGCTGTGTTTCCAGAGGACACTGCCGGTGATGGCATCGAGACACCAGACAGTGTCCTGGCCGTCGGCATGACCGGTGGTGAGAACGCGGCTGCCGGAGACCACGAAGGAAGAGAAGCCGAGGCCGACTTCGGCCTGCCAGAGGGTCTTGGGCTCAGAAGAAAGCTGCCAGTCTTTTTCTGCGGAGATGCCGTCGTGCGTGGGGCCTCGCCAGATGGGCCAGTCGGCCGCAGGGGCGAGGGTGGAGGCTAAAACGAGGGAGCAGAGGAGAGGGGAGATCTTCATGCGATGCCAATTAGACCTTGGCATGAGGCTCTGGCAACCGGGGATGTGAGGCTCCGCAGACTAGTCGCCAACACTGGTGGAGACGAAACTGCGGATGTCGAAGTCGGGAGAGACTTCGTGGGCCTGCCAGCGGCCGTCGGCATTGAGTCGGAAGCTGCCTATCCAGCGTTGATGCCAGGATTGGGGCTCGATCATGCTCAGGTGGCGCCTGCCGTTGATCTCATAGAGGTGGTAGGTGTCCCCAACGACGGGCTCAAAGCCGAAGTGGGATTCATAGATGAGCTTGTTCCAATTGAAGGCGTCGATGACTTTGAGGTAGGCTTCGCGGAGTTCGACGAGTTCCTGCTGGAGTTCCCGCTCGACGCGGGTGATGCCGCGGCTTTTGAAGTTCGTAAGGTCCTGGGGGATGATCTTGGCGGCCAGGCGGGAGGCGGGGTAAGGCAGGTAGTTGGCGCGCGGGTCCGTCTGGGAGAGATCGTGGTCGATGGGGTCAGCGTGAGGCATGGAGTGCAGGTTGTTGTGGATTACGCTGCGGGGGAGGGCGTGGGCTGGAATCTTGCACGGATCTCTGAGATGGCCCAGGCGGCATGCTCGGCGATGAGTGGATGGGGATCTTTGGTGAGGGGCAGGAGGGCGGGTAGATCGTCCTGGGTGCCCGTGTTGCCAAGCGCGACACAGACATTGCGGAGGAAGGCGTGGCGCTTGATGCGCTTGATGGGGCTTTTGGCGAACAGGGAGCGGAATCCATCGTCGTCGAGACTGAGGAAGTCACGGAGGCGATGGTTGAAGATGCTTTGCCGGGCCTGGAAGGAGGCTTCCTGGGAGATTTCAGCAAACTTGTTCCAGGGGCAGGCAATGAGGCAGTCGTCGCAGCCGTAAATGCGGTCACCAATGGCGCGGCGGAATTCGAGTGGGATGGGGCCTTTGTTTTCGATCGTGAGGTAGCTCACACAGCGGCGGGCATCGAGGCGGCGGGGGGCGGTGATGGCCTGTGTGGGGCAGGCGGAGATGCAGCGTGTGCAGGTGCCGCAGTGATCTCGTGAGGGTGGGTCAGGCTCGATTTCGAGGGTCGTGATGAGTTCGGCGAGGAAGAACCAAGTGCCAAGTTTGCGGTGGATCTGCATGGTGCTCTTGCCACCCCAGCCGAGGCCGGCGGCAGAGGCCCAGTTGCGTTCCAGCACAGGGCCAGTGTCCACATAACGGCGCTGGGTGCCTCCATGCGCCGTCAGCCACGAGTCGAGATCGAGGAGTCGGCGCTCGATGAGGTCGTGGTAATCCTCATTCCAGGCGTAGCGGGCAATCCGGTAGTCGGGGGCAGGGTGGCCAGGGCCCTGATGGTAGTTCATGGCCAGGACGATGATGCTGAGTGCACCGGGCTGGACGAGGGTGGGATCCATGCGGCGCTCCATGTTGCGGGCCATCCAGGCCATGTCGCCATGGCAGCCATCGGCCACCCATTGCTCATAGAGGCGGCGGTGCTCGGCGGGGGCTGCCCGGGCAACACGGCAGTCTGCAAAGCCGAGTTCCAGGGCTCGGGCGCGCAGCAGGGACTTAAGGTCAGACATGGGAAAGTGAGAGAATGGGCTGCCTTGGAGCAGGGTAGCTGGCAAACGGTTTGTGGACAGGGAGGTGGGCACTTCGAGGCTGGACAGGCCGGGGGATGTCGTCTCAAATGCGCGCGCTTCCGGCAGCGGAGGCATTTTTCCACTCCACCAAACCACCAACAACACAGATCCACATGGGCAAAATTCAATTCGGCTCCGAGGTGTACACCTGGTTCATGCAGGGCACCGGCAAGGGTTATGACAACAAACTCGACCACATGATCAAGGTGGCCTCTGAGGCTGGCTTCACGGGCATCGAGCCCATGGTGCTCGAGATCTCCCAGAGCGCTCTCGGCTGCTGCAAATACTGGCTGGGCGACTTCTGCGATCCCATCAAGCTCAAGGACACGCTGCAGCAGTATAACATGAAGCTGGCCGGCCTGGCGCTGGTGTGCGCCTGGGATGGTGACACCGAGGCTCCGAATGAGCGCGAGGCGGCGGATTTCACAATCAACCTGCTCAAGCACTTCCCGGGTGCCATGCTCGGCACGGTGACGCTGCCTTCGGGCCGCAACAAGGACCTCCAGAAGCGTCGTCTGAACGTGGCCCGCAACGTGAACGCGGTGTCCCAGCGTGCGCATGACGCCGGTCTCGTCTGCTCCTACCATCCGAACAGCCCGTCCGCCTCGCTCGTTCGCACGCAGGAGGACTACGATGTGGTGCTTAGCAGCCTGGACCCCAAGGTGACGGGTTGGACGCCTGACGTGGGCCACATCATCCGTGGTGGAATGGATGTGATCGCGACGCTGAACAAATGGCAGCACCTCGTGAACCACATCCACTACAAGGACTTCAGCGGCAATGGAGCTGAGCCCTGGGCGCAGATGGGCACCGGCAAGCTCGACTTCCATAAGATCACGGAGTGGCTCGTGGCGCGCAATTATTCCGGCTGGATCATCTGCGAGGATGAAGCCCACATCGCGGTCGAAGATCCGGATGGCGTGACCAAACAGAACGGCCAGTGGTGCAAGGAAAAC
>CALDGV010000378.1 GCA_937941745.1 uncultured Prosthecobacter sp.
TGAACTCGATCAGCGACGTGAAGGGCTTCGTCGGCCGCGGCGTGAGCACGGACGGCAAATCGCACTACGCGATGGGCTCGAACGACCAGACGCTGCCGTGGTTCCTCGGCCTGTGGCGCTACTGGCAATCCGGCATCGCCACGGAGGCGGAGAAGGCGAAAATCACGCAGCACCTCGTGACGACCGCAGAGGAAATCTTGCGCCTCGGCTGGAAAATGCCCGCCGAAGCTCCCTTTGGCACGCGTGGCAGCTTTGAGGGCTTTCACTTTGAAGAAGTGAGCCGGAAGCTCTTCACCATGAAAGCGCTGCACGCCGTCACGGGCGCCGCGAAATGGCAAAGCATGTATCTCAACGAACTGGCGAAGCGCGGCGGCGAAAAGAACCTCAGCAAGCGCGAGATCTGCGAGGGCGGCATGGTGTTCTGGTATTCGAAAACACACAACTGGACATCCTGCGCCGCCGTGGGCGCTTTGCGCGGCCTTTGGGAAATGGAGAGCGATGCCGAATTGAAATCGGTTTACGCCAAAGGTCTCGCCGCAAGCGCGAAACTGGCAGCTGAGGCCCTGCCGCTCGCGCAGCAGTGGGACAACGCCGACACGAGCCCCTTTGAGATGAACTGGCGTGTGATGAACGCCGACTGGAAGCCGCAAACGACCGAGAAAGAGGCTCAAGAGCTCGCGATGGTGCAAATCAAGAGCTTCCTCAAAGTCGCGCCGCGTCGTGGCAAAGAAACCGCCTTCATCCGCGAGCCCACCGCCGCCGCGTGGATCGTCACGCTCTGCCCGGACGCCACCGTTTTGAAAGCGCACACGCCTGAGGTCGAGAAAGTCATCACGCGCTACGACTTCGCGAAGCTCTACTACTCGCAGTTCTTCTGGGTGGAGATGGCCTGGGAACGTCTGAAGAATCGTTCCTGAACGGGCGTTGTTTTCGGCCATGAAAATCGCCACGCTGCTGCTTCTCTCCACCACAGCTCTCTTTGCCACCGACTGGCCTGCTTGGCGTGGACCCACGGGCGATGGTCATGCAGCTCCGGGACAAAAACTGCCGGTGAAGTGGAGTGAGACGGAAAACCTCGTATGGAAGGCCGCGGTGCGTGGTCGCGGACATGGTTCGCCGATTGTCGTCGGAGATCAGGTGCTGCTGGCGACGGCGGATGTGGAAACGGAGGAGCAGCTCGTGCTCAGCTTTGATCGGGCGACCGGCAAATCGCGTTGGGAGGCCGTGGTGCATCGCGGGAACCTGAACACGAAGGGCCACAAAGTTTCCTCGCAGGCCTCCTCCGATGTCGTGAGCGATGGCGAGGTGCTGGTGGAGTTCGCTGCACCCGGCCGCCTCGCCGCCGAAAAAAGGCCGCGGAAGAAAAATCGAAGTCCCATTGAACCATGCGCCTGCTCTTCCTCTTCCTAACTGTCATCTCGCCCGCTTTGTTGCGGGCCGAGCCGCCGAAGCCGCGCAACGGAGACAAATTGCTTGTCATCAATGACGACGGCTTCAGTTCCTTCCACAGTGGCCGCTATAAGACGGCGGAAGATCTGAGGAATCAGATGCGGTGCTTTCGCGACACGCAGGTGGGTGTCTTTGAGTGGTGCATCGCGGCGGGGAGTCGCGTGAATTTCCCCTCAAAGACCTGCGAGCTGATCGGCACGGGCGTGACCGAGTTTCCACGTCGCGGCGACAAGCTGGCGGCGGAGACTTTGCAGAAGCTCGCGGCGGATGGCGTGGACACCTTGAAGGTGGTTGCGGAGGCCTGTCATGAGGCTGGCATGAGTTGCTACGCCTCGCTGCGCATGAATGGCGACTACTCTGCGGGCTGGATGGGCGAATCGCTGCCGCGCATGCTCAACAGCACCTTCTGGTGGCAGCATCCGGAGTTCCGCGTGCGTGGAAAGAAGGGAGAGGACCAGACGAAGCTCTCGTATGCCTTCCCCGAGGTGCGTGCGTTCAAGCTCGGCATCCTGCGAGAGGCCGCCGAGCGCGACATCGACGGCATCAATCTCGACTTCCTCCGCCATCCGCCCTGCTTCGGCTACGAGGAGCCGCTTATCGCCGCGTTCAAAGCGCAGCACGGCCAGGACCCGCGTGAGATCGCCGCGGATGATCCTCGCTGGCTGCAACTCCGCGCTGACATCATGACTGACTTCCTGCGTGACGTGCGCAAGCTGCTCAACGAGGCCGGAGCGGAGAAAAAGCGCCACCTCGGCCTGAGCGCTCGTGTCGATTGGAAGGAATACAAGTCGCACGGCTGCGATATCGACACCTGGCTCAAGGAAGGCCTGCTCGACTACCTCGTCATCGCCCAGCACACGCTCGGGGGCTACGAGTTTGACCTCGCGCCCTTTGTGCAAAAGGCGCGGGGCAGCGGCTGCGCCATCTTGTTTGGTGAGGAGGCCACGCTTTCCGGTCATGATCGCACGCCCGCCGAGGATAAAGCCATTGCCGAAGGCAAGATGAAGCCGCCAGTGCGCGAGGTCTTCACCCTCGATCAATACAAGTCCCGCGCCGCCAAGTGGTATGCCGCCGGTGCCGATGGCCTCCAGCTTTTCAACGAAGGAAGGCTGGAGGTGATGAAGGTGCTCGGAACGGTTCCACCAGCCAAATGACAATCGGCGCCTCGACGAGACAAAAGGCCGATGGGTTGGGGGCAGCCACCTTGTTGATCGAAGGCCGCGTTGCGTTGTTCTTATCAATCGGTATGTGGGCTACATGAACACAGGAACTGCTCTAGATACCGACGGTTTATCGAAAACCGATGATTTTTATCGCAAGAGCTTTGCCCGCAGGCTTGCCAAGGTGATACTCGGCCAGCCTCGGGGCGAATCCCTTGTCTTGTCTATATCCAGTGAATGGGGAGCTGGGAAAACCAATGTGCTGCATTGGATGCGCGATGTATGGGCAGACGCAAAAGACGACATCGATCAAGCCGCGTGTATTCCCATAGCAGATTTCAATCCATGGGGTGTGACAGGTGGGCGAGACTTGCTGTTCCATCTTTACGAAAAATTGATCAAAGCGATTGACCCGCATGATGAGCTGCTGACCGGGTGGCAGAAGCTCAAACTTCAGGCAGCCAAGCATCTTGGCCGAAGTGGTAAAGCTGTTGGGGCAATGACTACTGCTGCTGAACACAAGATTACGGGCGCGGCAATTGAAGGGGCGACAGGTTTGTTTGAAACTCTCTGCGAGGTTGGCATCACACAGGTGCGCAAAAGCGTCGAAGACAGGCTTGCAAGGTCGCCATGGAGATTGGTGGTGATTCTGGACGACATCGATCGACTTGAACGGGAAGAACTGTTGATCCTCTTGCGCATACTTAAGCGTGATGCATGTCTGCCAAATACCACATACGTTCTCGCAATGGATGAAGTGCAGGTATCACGACTGATCGGAGGCGATGCTTTGGATGCGGAACAAAGAGGGCGAAGGTATCTGGAGAAAATTGTGCAAGCACGCCTCCAGGTACCAGTCATACCGCCCCACGTGATGAAAGACTTCGTTGTTAGGCACATCAATGACGCGGTGGGATGTGACTCCAAACTTGATCGCAAACGGTTCGACCCTGTGTTCGATGTATTGTTCCTCGGGCACATCCGCACTCCAAGAATCGCTAAAAACCTTGCGAATGCCATTCGATTCACATCTGGCTTGATGCCTGGAGAGGTTGATACAACGGATTTAGTCCTGCTGGAGTCTGCGCGTCTTTTATTTCCTGAACTCTACTTCCGCATTCAGAATGGAATTCCACATTCCGGCTGGAGTTACGAACGTTTTCTCCAACAGACGATGGGGAAGGTTTCTGAATCCGAACCGTCACCATACTGGGCATGGTGCAAACAAGCATGGGCAGATGCCGGCAAACCGGAGCCGACTGATACCGAAAAGCGTGCGTTAGGGCAATGGCTTCCACAGACAAATGGCACCACGGCTGGCAATGGAAATGAAACAGTGTGGTGGAGAGAGCGGCGGCTGTGTTCGCCGGCTTATCATTGGCGATACTTTGCCTGTGCAATTGTGCAGGGCGACATTGCAGATGCAGATGTGGAAGCATTACGACTACTTTGTCTATCAAACCACGAAGCGGCCAAAACACGACTTGCTGAAGAACTGAAAGGCGAACGGGGTCGTGTTGTCTCAGAGAAGATCGTGCGCAGTAATTACACCCCTGACGAGGCTGGTGAAATGTGCGCATTTTTGTCTATATGCGAAATCGACGGGTTCGACACAGCCGAGCTTGCAGCGCATGTATGCCAGTCGATCACGGATGCCGATTGCCTCCAAGAAGTTGTGCGAAGGGTGGTCGAGGCTTCGTCACTTAAATGGGCGGTTTCATTTATTCGGAATTTTCCATCAGATCGTTTTGCTCAGGAATCCCAGCACAAAGGCAGGAAACCAAATAGCTCGCTAGCAAGACTCGCTGAGCGACTGCTTGATAACATCGAAATGGAATTGGATCATGATGTCGATTCGACTGTTGAGGCCATCTGGATGGTTTGGCATTACGGTCAAGTCGAACGGCTGAGAACTATAATATCCAATCGTCTCGCTAAGAACCCCGAGTTTGCACATCTGCTGTTGGCTAGTGTCTGCGCGCGCGGCATTGGCGTGAAGCCTCCGCGTGTTTGGGCCTGGCAAGGCCAAGAAAGCATCAGTTCTCTGAAACGGATTGTGTCTGTTGAGGCTTTAAAAACTGCTGTCTCGAGCCTTGGCAGCAGACCAGTTCTACCCGAGCCAAACGTTTCGGGACGCTACCGTGCGCCCGACGAGCTCGTTGATGATTTTAGTCAGACGCTTTCCATGATGGAGTCAAAGTGAGTGTTTTGGAAAGCTCTCAAACTCAAAAGCTTAGTCTGTTTTTATTCGAGAGTGTTACTCGATGACAGTGCGTAGGGTCTCCCGACGTTTGCCGTCAAGTTAATGAATCTCCGCGCCCTACTTCTCGCTTCCACCCTGCTCTCATCGTCTCTCTTTGCCGCCGACTGGCCTGCGTGGCGTGGTCCGACCGGCGATGGTCATGCAGCTCCGGGACAAAAACTGCCGGTGAAGTGGAGTGAGACGGAAAACCTCGTCTGGAAGGCAGCCGTGCGCGGTCGCGGACATGGCTCGCCGATTGTCGTCGGAGATCAGGTGCTGCTCGCGACAGCGGACATGGAGACAGAGGAGCAGCTCGTGCTCAGTTTTGACCGCGCGACGGGCAAATCGCGCTGGGAGGCCGTGGTGCATCGCGGGAATCTGAACACGAAGGGCCACAAGGTTTCCTCGCAGGCCTCCTCCGATGTCGTGAGCGATGGCGAGCGGCTCTATGTGAACTTCCTCAACAACGGCGCTGTTTTCACCACCGCGCTCGATTTGAAGGGCAGGCAGCTCTGGCAGAGTCGCGTGTGCGATTTTCAGGTGCATCAGGGCTTTGGCTCCTCGCCGGTGATTTATCAAAACATCGTGCTCGTGTCCGCCGA
>CALDGV010000379.1 GCA_937941745.1 uncultured Prosthecobacter sp.
TCCGTGCCGTCCCAGAACAAACTCGCCGCCCAGGCTGGAGTGGCCGCTAGAATGATGGCCATGATGACAGGCTGGAGCCGGGTCAACGTGAAGTTTTGCAGCGAAGATGGTTGGGGTATCAGATCATTCATCGGTCTGGTGGTGCCCGAAGCGGAAAAACAGGGCCAAAGTGCATACCGCCCCGTCCGGCTTGGTTACGAAAAAAGACTCAAAAACCTCCATCAGGCCGAAATCACGACTTTGGTGAGCGAAACAGTCACTGCCCGCGCCACGGCTGAGAGTTGACCAAGTGGGGCTGTCAATGCCCCCAGTTTTCGGACCGCTACGCTTATCGCGCAGTCAGTTCCAGCTCCATGCTGCCTATGCGATACACGATGCGTCCCGTCATGCCTTGAAAGCCGGTGAGGCTCATGTTCTTGGGCAGGAAGCGCCCGTCCACCTTGCCCGCGCCACAAATCACCAGAGGGATTGTTTTTGGTCCGCCGCGATACTGTGAGCCATCGATCACCAGTCGCGCCTTGTTGCTGGAGACCAGTGTGTCGCGCAGCTTGATGAGACTTGAGCCGTCGGAGTCGAGCATAAAGGACAACGTAGCGCCCTGACCAAGATTCATACGATCCGCGGTGACGACTGTCTTACTGCCCTTCAGCGTGAACTCCGCCGGACCGCGAAGGCCGACGATCAATTCATGCCCCACATTCAAGGCTCCATTCGATAACTGATAGGCGCTTTGGGTCGGTGCCCCCTCGTGTGAGGACGCGATGAATGAATCTGTCACGTTCAGGGTGCCTCCCGTCTGCCGCACCAGACCGTCCGCCTTGTCTGCCGTGGCAATCCGCAGGACCTGGCACTCTAGACTTCCAGTGATCTCCAGCGTCGCATCCGGCCCCTGAATGCTCGTCTCATGGCCATTGCTCACATGAATGTCCACAGGATGGGCCGAAGGCGGCGTGTTTGGCGTGACGTGAATCACCTGCCCGTGATTGATCACCGCGCGCTCACGCTCATGGGCACCGGGCTGCGCGCCGCTGCTCCAAGCTGAGGCTTTGCCCCACTCGCCATTTGGCTCGAGGTAAGTCACCACCGTCTGCTCGTCTGTGGTAAGCGCGGACATCAACTTTTCAGCTAGCATCACTGCTGTTTGAAAAGGCTTCACCTCCATAGTGTTCATCGCCAGCGGCGGCGCGGTCAGTTCCCAGTGAGCCGCCTTACCAGAGGTCAAATCCAATGGCCTAGCCACCGCATCGCTAATCTTCACCTCACCCTGCATCACCTTTACCTGCGCACCGCCCTCGGCATCCACACGGGCTCCGAACTCCGTGCCGAAGTCCACCAACTCACGACCGCCCGGCATCCGCACCGCAAAGCCACGGGACTCCTCTGAGCAATGCGCCCAGAGACTGCCGTAGTTCAAATGCATCGTCGCCGCATCCACCAAATCAAATGCTGCCGGCCCCTCGATTACCACATCTGCGCCGTTGCCAAACCGCAACTGCACACTTCCCCGCTCCAGCCTATAAGTGCCCGCACGCATCGGCTGCTCACCAAGCAACACCTCGCGTCCATCGATCACCGCCTCGAAGCTGAATTTCAAAATCGCCACTGCAGCACCACGATCCCGCAACACCTGCGGACGTTGCCCAAAACCCATAAACGCCAGCGCCACCACCGCAGCCGCCGCACTGGCAAAGGCAGCGATCTTCCAACGGCGCAACGCACTCACCTCCTTCTTCACTGAACGGCGCAGAGCGACCTGCGGCATCGGAGCCGTCTCCAGCATCGTGTCCATTTGCTTCGCAAGCAGATAGACACGCCGTGCATCCGCATCGCTAGCCAGTAGTTCACGCAGTTTCGCCACCTCATCAGGAGTCGCCTCGCCTTCACGCAGCTTGATCAGCATGCGCTCAAGCCAGTCGCGTGGGTTTTCATCGGGAATCGGTTTCATAGGGAATCTGGAGAGATGGTCTGACTTTCAATGCAATCCTGCAACAAGCGCCGCAGTCGGAAGAGCGCTTGCTTCACCGCCTCAGCACCCATCTTCAAATCCTCGCCCACCTGCTTCACGCTATGACTACGCTCATAATAAAGCTCCACCAAACGGCGACCACGCTCCGGCAACTGCTCACGGCACTTCTGCAAAGCCACGAGCCGAACATCAAAGTCACCCGCCTTTACCGCCGCGTCTTCAGCCATCAATTCGCAAAGCTCATGCGTCATCACATCCAGCGGCTCACGCTTCCGATCTCGCAACCAAGCCATCACCTGAAACCGCGCCACCGTGAAGGCCCAAGCGTCAAAATTCGTTCCATTCTGAAACTCCGCCTGCTTCTTCCACAGCACCACATTTGTCTCCTGCAGCACATCCCAAGCCGACGCCGAGTTATCAAGCAGCGAGCGGATGTAAGCATACAACCGCTGCTGGCTGGAGGTGATGAGGCTGGCAAAATCGAAAGACATTCGATAAGACATACCACAACAGCGGAACGGTTACGCATTTCGTTGGAGAAGCGAACATAAAACGGGAAGGCCGAGGCTCGGTGTGGGCTGCCAAGCCGAAATTGGGCATGCAATTATAAAACTCCTCAGGTGGAAAAGAGGCCGACGAAGAATCTTATGAGGCGTCTCATGAGGGTTGTCGGCTTGATCCTCTTGTGCGTTTGGCCTTCGGCGCGACCCACGGCGAGTCAGAGTGATCGAAGACTTCTCATAGGGCGAG